>NZ_LEKG01000002.1:0-140663 GCF_001029515.1 Micromonospora sp. RV43
TCAAACGTCGACTACGCGCGTGTCAGCAACAGACCGATCTCCTCGCCGGCTTCTTCGCCAGCACCGGCATGACCCTCGAACCCGAGCCACCGAGATAACTCGAACCTTGGCCTTTCAACCTCTGTAGCAGCGGGATGCGCGCCCGCTGCGGGTACGCCACTCGAGTGCCCCGGTGGCCGGGGGTGTGATCTGCCGCAGCAAGCCGGGGCTGCGGGGCCGCTGAGGTGGGACAGTGCGCGGCCCTGGGCTGAGCGGGGATCGGTGCTGGCATCGTCGCGGCGGGTACGGCGGTGGCGGCGAGCACCACCAGGGACGCCACTGCCGCAGTGGTGGGGGTCATCGGTGTGCCTGTCCAGGATTGGGCAGGGCGGGTGAGACTAGGGTGAGGTGGTCGCGTAGCGCCTGCTCGGCCTGTCCGCCGCTGGTGGTGATGGGTCCGGTGAGGCGTCCGTCGGCGAGGACGTGGACGGTGTCACTGAGGGTGGCAGCGGCGCGGGCGTGCGGCACAGCGGCGAGGACGGTGACGCCGTGGCAGGGCAGGTCCCGCAGCGCTCGGGTGACGTGCGTGGCCATGGTGGGGGCGAGTCCTTCGGTGGGTTCGTCGCACAGCAGCAGCCGGGGCGCGGTGCGCAGGGCGCGGGCGATGGTGAGCATCTGCTGCTCCCCGCCGGAGAGTTGGTGGCCGCGGTGGCGCAGCCGGGCCGCGAGGGCTGGGAACATTTCCAGCAGTTCGTCCACGCTCCAGGCGCGGCTGTCCGGGCGGTGAGCGGGCGGCCGGGTGACGGTGAGGTGTTCGGCGACGGTCAGCGACGGCCACAGCCGCCGCCCCTGCGGGGCAAGGGCGACCCCGGCGCGGGCGGCGCGGACAGGGGTCCAGCCGGTCACGTCGCGGCCGTCGAGCAGGACCCACCCGATGGTGGGTCGCAGGTGTCCGGCGAGGGTGTGCAGCAGGGTGGTCTTCCCGGCGCCGTTGGGTCCGACCACGGTGTGCACGGCGACGGCCGTCAGGTCGATGGTGATGTGGTGCAGGACAGGGGTGTCGGGGCGGTAGCCGGCGGCGAGGTCACCGATGCGCAGCATCGTCACCCCCGGTGCCGAGGTAGAGGGCGGTGACGGCAGGGTCGGCGCGCACGGTGTCGGTGGGGCCGTCGGTGTGGCGACGGCCATGGTGCAGGACGGTGGTCCAGTCGGCGAGGGCGGCGACGACGTCCATGTGGTGCTCGACGAGCACGACCGCCATCCAGCCGGGCAGACGCCCGAGGATGTCGAGCAGGCGGGTGGTGTCGGTGTCGGTGAGGCCGGCGGCGGGCTCGTCGAGTAGCAGCACGCGGGGTTGTCCGGCCAGAGCGACGGCGAGGTCGAGCATGCGTCGGTGCCCGTGCGACAGCGCGGCGGTCGGGTAGTCGGCGTACCCGATCAGGCCGACGAGGTCGAGGGCTTCCAGAGGCGTGCGTTCGGGTTGGTGGCGGTGGTGCCAGCCGCCCATGCGCACGCAGTCCAGCACTGTCAGGTTGGGGTAGACGCGGGGGTGTTGGAAGGTGCGACCGATGCCGGCGCGGGCACGCCAGGCGGGGCCGCGGCGGGTGATGGCTTGTCCGTTGTAGGTGATGGTGCCGGCCTGCGTGCGGGTGGTGCCGGCGAGGAGGTTCAGCAGGGTGGACTTGCCGGCACCGTTGGGGCCGATGACGGCGTGGCGGTCGCCGGGGGCGACGGTGAAGGTGTCCAGGTCGAGGACGGTCAGTTGTCCGTAGGCGTGGCGTAGGCCGGTCGCGACGAGGCCGTTGCCGTGGGCGCGGTCGATGTCCCCCGGCTCGCGCTGCGACGGCATGCCGTCGGGGTCGATGCGGTGGACGGTCCTCACGGGGTGCTCCTGGTGACGGGTTGGGCTGGGTTGTCGGACGTGTGCAGAGCGGGACGGTGCCGACGGTGATGACGGATGGGCAGGCTGGCCAGTCGTGCGGGAAGAGCGGTCAGGCCGCCGGGCAGCAGGTACACCGCGGTGATGAACAGGGCGCCGAGAAGCAGGGGCGCGTGACCGGGCAGCCACGCACCCACGACGTCGCGCACGGCGAGGACCGCGATCGTGGTGGCGGCGGCGCCGGGCAGCGACGTGGCGCCGCCGATGACCACGGCGAGCAGCGCGAGGGCGGCGGTGGAGAAGCCGACATCGGCGGGGGGGACCCACCGGTGGGTGTGGATGAGCAGGGCCCCGCCGATCCCGGCGAGCGCACCCGCGCCGGTCTGCGCCGTCCACAGGTAGGCGGTGACCTGATGGCCGCTGGCGCTCGCGCGGGCCTCGTTGCCGCGCACGGCCGCCAGCAGCGTCCGCTGGTCGCCGCCGAGCAGCGCCACGGCGGCGGTTGTCGCGGCGATCGCCACGGCGGCGGTGTAGAGCAGCACCGTGCGGTCGGCGGTCAGCGGCGGCAGGCCGGGCAGCAGGCGGGGGGCGGGGATCCCGGCGAGCCCGTCGGTGCCGCCGCTGACAGTGCGCCACTGGGCGGCGGTGATCGCGGTCAGTTCCGCGACGGCGAGGCTGAGCATGAGGAACACCGTGGCGCGGTAGTGGACCAGCACCGCGCCGAGGGCCCCGGCGGTCAGTGCTCCCGCCACGGCCGCCGCCAGCAGGTGCAGCGGGGCGAGGCCGGTGCCGGCGAGGGCGAGCCGGGCGGTGGTGTAGGCGCCGGCAGCGTACGGGGCGACCTGGCCGAGCGTGGGCAGTCCCGCGTGGCCGGTGACCACCGCGACGCTGACCGCCAGCACCGCCAGCGGCAGCATCCGCGCGGCGGTGGCGTGCAGGTACGGATCCGGTGACACCGCCACCGCGCCCACCACCGCCGCTGCCAGCCCGAGTGCCGACCACGGGTGCGCGCGTAGTGCCAGCGCGCGCACCACCATCGCCGATATGTCGTGCCGTGGACCGCTCACGCCGACGCCCCGGTGGGGAGGCTGGTCCGGCGGGCCAGCAGCACCACGGCCATGGCGCCGATCAGCAGGTACGGGGCGACCGCCGGGAACGACGTCACGCCGACGGTCTGCACGACGCCCACGGCGAGGGCGGCGGCGAGCGCGCCGGGCACGGAGCCGAGGCCACCGCAGACCACGATGATCAGCGACAGCAGCAGCGCGGTGTCGGGGGTGTGCGGGCCGACGCCGAGGATCGGCGTGGTCAACGCCCCGGCAAGGCCGGCGAGTGCCCCGGCGGCGACCAGGACTGCCGCGTCCACCAGGCGGGGGTGCACACCGATGCCGGCGACCATGGCCCGGTCGTCGACGGTGGCGCGGATCAGCCGGCCGGCGCGGGTGCGGTGCAGTACCACGTATCCGGCGGCGACGACCGCGACCGCGACGCCCAGCACGGCGAGCCGGTCGACCGGATACCGGTGCCCGGCAACCCGGACGGTCGCCTCCAACACCTCGGGCAGGCGAGGTCGCAGGGTGTCGGGGCCGTAGGCGGTGGTGAGCAGGTCGGTGCCGATGAGCGCGACACCGAAGGTGAGCAGCGCCTGGTCGAGGTGCCCCCGACCGTGCAGTGCGGCGGTTGCGGCGGCGAGCACCCCGCCGCCGGCGGCTCCCACACCGGCCGCCAGTGCGACCGCGGCGGCGAGGCTTGGCCAGGTCCCCGAGCTGGTGGCGGCGGCGACGTAGCCTCCGGCGGCGATCAGGGTGCCGTGCGCGAGGTTGAGCACACCCCCGGCGCCGAACGCGACGGTCAACCCCGCGGCGGCGATGGCCAGGAGCAGTCCGTAGGCGACGCCGTCGACGGCGGGTATCAGGTAGGCGTCCACGCGCACCGCACCCCCTTCTCGTGTGCTTGGTCTGGTCAGATGGCGGGCAGGGTGGTGAGGTCCTGCACCAGGACGTTGGACAGCACCGGGCCGTCGTTGCGGACCTCGCGCAGGTACCAGCGCTGCACTGGGCGGTGCTCGGTGGGGTGGAACTGCCAGTCCCCGCGCGGGGAGACGACCCGCCCGACCTGCCCGATCGCGGCGTTGAGCTTCTCCCCGGTCACTTCGCCGTTTACGGCGGTCAGCGCCCGGTCGAGGACGGCGGCGGCGTCGTAGGAGGCCATCGCGAAGGTCGTCGGCTGGCCCGGATGGCCGGCGGCGGACCAGGCGGCGACGAAGTCCTGGTTGGCCTGGTTCGCGAGGGTGGGGCTGTAGTTGAGGACGTTGCGGATGCCGGTGGCCGCCGGTCCTTGCGCGGTGAGCACGGACCCTTCGGTCAGGAAGCCGGCGGCGTAAAGCGGGACGTCGGCGAGGTCGGACTGTGCGTACTGCTTGACGAACGCCACCGCCGCGGCCCCGGCGTAGAAGGTGTAGACGGCCTTCGGTTTGGTCTCGGCGGCCTTGTTCAAGTACGGCAGGAAGTTCTCCGTCGCCGGGAACGGGGTGAACAGGGGCTTGCCGTCGGGGTTGGCGAGTTTCCCGCCGAGGCGGGTGAAGGTGTCGGTGAAGCCCCGTAGTTCGTCGTAGCCGCCCTGGTAGTCCGGGCCGATCGCGTACACCTGACCGTCGCCGACCTGCGCCTTGACGTACTCGGCGATGGCAATGCCCGGCTCGTCGGAGTTGTAGGAGGTGTGCCAGGTGTAGGCCAGGTCGCGTGGCTTGCCGCCGACGGGTGCGAACGCTGGCCGGGCGTTCGCGCCGAGCAGGGGGATCTTCCGCTGCGTGGTGAGCGTCTGCACCTTGTCGACCGTCGCGCCGCCCACCAGCCCGGTCAGGGCGACCACCTGGTCTCGTTCGAGGAGCTTCTGCGCGGCGGGGACGGCCGTGGCGGGGCCGTCGCCCTCGTCGGCCACGACCAGGTCGACCTTTCGACCGCCGAGTTTGCCGTCGTGGGTGTCGAGGTAGAGGCGGAAGCCGCGCTGCATGTCCTCGCCGACGGTGGCGTAGGTGCCCGACAGTGAGACCAGCAGCCCCACACGGACCGAGCCGGAGTCGGTGGGGGTGCTGCTGCACGCGGCGCCGGTTAGCAGGAGACCGGCCGCGGTCAGGGCGGCGAGCCCACGTCGCAGGCGTGGTCGGGGATCAGACATCGAAGATGCTCCTTCGTCAGGGGGTGAGGGGTGGGGTGCGGCGGGTGCTCAGGGCTGTGCGACCGCCGAGCGGGTGGTCTGGGTGATGACGTGCTCGATGAGGGCGATGAGCAGTCGGCGGACGCTGTCGCGGTCGCGGGCGTCGATGTCGACGATCGGCACGTCCGCGGCCAGGGCGAGGGCTTCACGGATGGCCGACGCGGGGTAGGAGCGGGCACCGGGGAACTGGTTGACCGCGACGACGTAGGGCAGCCGGACGTGGTCGACGTAGTCGAGGTGGCGAAACGAGTCCTGCAGTCGGCGGGTGTCGACCAGGACCACGGACCCGGCGGCGCCCCGGACGATGGCGTCCCACATGAACCAAAAGCGGTGCTGGCCCGGGGTGCCGTAGACGTAGACGGTGACGCCGTCGACGTCGAGGCGGCCGAAGTCCATCGCCACCGTGGTGGTGGTCTTGGCCGGCATGAGGGTCGTGTCGTCGTCGGCGTTTCCGGCGGACATACGGGCCTCGGTGGTGACCGGTGCGATGTCGGAGACCGCGCCGACGAGGGTGGTCTTCCCGACGCCGAACGGCCCGGTGAGCACGATCTTCAGGCTCGGCGGCCCACCGGCGGGTCGCCGGACAGTGAGGGCGGGTGCGGTCATCGCCGGCCGGCCGCCGCGGTGGTGAGTGTGCCGGCGAAGGCGGGGGTGAGCTGGTCGCCGACCTGCTCGGCGAAACGGCCGAGTTCCTCGGTGACGAACGCGAGGTCGGCGTCGCGGGTGGCCAGGGTCAGCAGCGACGCGCCGGTGCTCACCGCCACCAGAATCAGGAACCCGTGCGCCAGCTCGGTCAGGTTGCCCCGCACCCCGCCCGCGGACAGGTCGCGGGCGGCGCCGTTGAGCAGGCTGTTCATCCCGGCCGCCACCGCGGCGAGGCGCTCGGCGGCGTCCCGGTTGAGCCCGTCGGTCCAGGCCAGCAGCAGCCCGTCGGCCGACACCGCCACGGCCTGGCTGATCCCGGGCACGCGGGCGACGAGGTTGGTGTTCAGCAGGTAACTCAGATCGCTCATGACTGGCCCTTCGACTGGGGAAAGCGGCGCTCAAGGCCGCGCTGGTAGGCCCCCGCCGTACGGGCCAGGCCACCCATTGAGCGGACCGGCGCGTCGGCAGCGGGCAGGGGCGGGGGTGTGAACGCGGACATGGGCTGCCGCTTCGGCAGGCCGTTGGCCGTGGTGGCGTCCTGTCCGGGCAGCCCGCGCGCAGGGGTGGAGGGCACGTGCACTGTGGCTCCCTCGACGAACCACGCCGGAGCCGGCAGGTGTCGGGCTGTCTCGTCGTAGGCCGGCGTCGACTCCGACTCAGTCGCCCGACGGGGCACCGGAATCACCGGCAGCGCCTGGGTAGGGCAGTCCGCCGCGCTCGGGGTGGACGACCGGCGCCGGGTGGGCAGCGCGGCCGAGCCGCCGCGCCCAGCCGGTGCCGCCATGGGCGCGGGCAGGGTAAGGGTGGACGCGGGCGTGCCGCCGGGAGCACGCCGTCCGGCGATCGGGCCGGTGGGCAGCGCGGCCGGCTCCGGAACGCTGATCAGGAGCTTGTCGGCGGGGATCTCGACCTCCGCTACCGTGCCGTGCGGCTGTCCCGGCAGCAGCCGCACGCGCAGCCCATGCGCTGCGGCCAGCAGCGCGACGGTGACCAGGCCCTGGCGCCGGATGTGCTCCACCTCGATCATCGGCGCGGGTTCGGCCAGCTCGGCGTTGAGCCGAACCAGCAGGTCAGCCTTGATGCCGGGCCCGGTGTCGGTGACCTGGATGATCGCCCGGTTGCCCAGAAGATGCCCGGTGACCACCGCGTCGCCGGGGCTGTAGCGAGTCGCGTTGTCCAGCAGCGACGCCAACAGATGGACCAGGTCGTCAATCATGGGTGGCGGCACCAGCACCCGCTCGTCGATCACACCGAGCCGCACCCGGCGGTACTCCTGGATCCGGCCCTGCGCCGCCTGCGCCACCGTCACCAACTCCGCCGGCTGCGGATGCACCGCCCCCAACGACCGTCCCGACAGCACCAACAGGCTCTGCGTGGCGTGCAGCAACTGCGCGGCGAGACTGTCCACCGCGAAGAACGTCGCCAGGGTCGCGGCGTCCTTCTCGTCCCGCTCGGCCATGTCCAACTCGCGCAGCAGCCGATGTGTCATCCCCTGACACCGCCGACCCACCGCCTCCACCGCACCGGCCGCCACCCGCCGCTGCCGCGCCAGATCCGTCGAGATCCGGTACGTGTTCAACGCCAGCGTGTCGAACGCGGCGGCCACCTCGTCCACCTCGTCCCGCGCCGGATCGGGTGCCAGCGCGGCAGGCGGCGGCGGAACCGACGCCGGGTCGGCAGGATCCGCCGCGTCGACCCGGCGGACCAGGTCCGGCAGGTCCCGCTCCGCGACACGGGTCACCGCGTCACGGACCCGCCGCAGCCGCCTCGCCAACGCCCGCCCCTGCCGCCACGCCAGCACGGCGGCGGCCACGGTCAGCGCCACGGCGACCGCCGACAGCACACCCGTGGTCATCCACTGCTGTCGGCGTTGCCGCCCCACCTCGGCGGCGATGTCCGCGTCGACGCGGGTCTGCACCTCGTGCAGCCGGTCGCGCCGCTCACTACTGGCCGCAGCCCACCGGGACGCGTTCACCCGCAACCGCTGACCCACCTCAGTGCGGGCGACCTCGTCGTCGAGACGCTGCGCCGCGAGGACCTGCGGCCCGGACAGCGCCTGGTCCAGCCACGACCGCCACCGCGCCGGCGACCGCTGCGACACCGCCAGCAACGCCTCGTCATACCCGGCACGGGTCGCGGCCAGCTCCCGCTGCACCGCTTGCGACACCACGGCGCCGTTGCCGGCAGCTACCGCTGCCTGTTGGATACCCGCGTACTGCCCGGCCTGCGACAACGCCGCCGCCACCCGCAACTGGTCGGCCACCGCACCGTCCGCACCTCCGACCTGACCCACGGTCTCCCGCACCGCCAGCCCCTGCACGAGCACCGCCCGATACCGCACCAGCACCGCCGTCAGCGACGCCGACCGCGCCTTGACCTGCTCCCGAAACACCGGAAGCAACCGCAGCTGCTCGTCGAACGGCCCCACCAGTCGACTGACCGAAGCCGAAGCATCGAGCTCGCCGCGGCGCTGCCGGTAGGCGTCCACCGCCCGGTCGGATGCCGCGACCTGCTCGAGATAACCGTTGAGGCCATCAGCCGGATCACCGACCAGCCCGCCGGCGACCTGCCGCTCCCGGTCGAGTTCGTGCAGCACCTCACCCACCGCGGCCGACACTGCCACCAGCGACTGCAGGCGGTCGGCGCTGCGCGCCTGACGGCTCGTCGATGCCACACCCCACGAGGCGAAGACCAGAGTCGCCGCCAACGGGATCAGCAGCAGGAGCGCAAGCCTCCGAGCGACAGGCACAGCAGTCCTTCCCACAGTCCGGCGAATTGGCGCGGTCCTCCGCGCTACGGTCTTGCTCTGCAACGGGCCGGGGCATAACCCAGGCATCGTCGGCGACGAGAGTGACTAAAGGCGAAGACCGTCGATGTCGGTAAGGCTCGCCGTGCACGTCTGACAATCCGCCGACAATCCGCCCTTACTCGATGGCGGCCAGCGCGCCTGGGATGGCCGGCGAACATCGCCTACCGACGCGCTGCACCGCGGCTTCACCCGTCGAGGCCGCCCAATGTCCGGGCCGGTCAATGTCGGAGCTTTGTCAGAGGTCAGGGCATCGGGTTATCGACATCCGCGCACGCGGCCGTTAATGGGGCATCACCGTGAGCGCCAGCGGCGCGGACATCGGTGACGGGCGAGCCGGCCGCCGGCTGGTTCGCCTGCCTGTGCCCAACGCTCCCGTAGGAGGGATGTGCCATGGCCCCACGAACCATGCCCGAACCGGCTGAGGTCGGTCGCCGAGCCGCCGAGATCCTCGACCTGATCACACGCCACTCGTCGTCCGAGCGGCTGCGCAGCTCGTCGATGAAGTACTCCAGCTGCTGGGCGACGTTCACTGGGTACCCGGCGATCAGCCGGTGGTCCCTGGAACGGGACGCCGGCCCGCTGCTGACCGAAGCGATGCGGGTCCTCGCGCTCAAGGCCGCGGTGTTCGAGCTGTCCGGCGGCGACGAGGAGGCCGCGGAGCTGCTGGTGCCGGCGCCGGTCGACGAGATGATCCACGCCGTGCTGGCCCAGTTCACCCTGATGTCCCGGTTGCAGCGCGACCTCGGGGTCACGTTCCCGCACGCCACGGAGCTGGAGGAGTTCACCTACACTCGCGGCTGCCTGACCGACGCGTACTACGCCGCCGCCGGCTGGGGACCGCAGCCGCTGCGGTACTGGCTGGGCTCCGCCGAGGTGACCCGCCGGCTGAACCAGCTCAACGCCCACTACCAGGCCGCAGGCCTGGGACGTGACGGACGCAGCCACGACTTCGACTTCGACCAGCCGGACCCGGCGACCGCGCCCGTCGGGGTCAGCGGTTAGCCAGCTCCACCGACAACACCCGCCGCATGGCCGCCACCACCTGCTTCGGGTCGAATCTCTCGCCGGCGAGGCGCTCGGCGCGGGCGACGGCACCGAAGATCTGCTCCGACGGGGCGTCACGCAGCACGGCGACGAGCCAACCTTCCAGATCCACCAGGTCGGCAGGAAGCACCAGGGAGGCAGGCGTCGGCGCCGGTCGTGACGCCTGGTCTGGGACAGGCTCACCGCGTGAGGCGTATCTGCCCGGTGGCAGTCCGACCCGGTACGGGTGCACACACACCGCGATGCCCTCGGCGGTAACTCGCCATCCGATGTCCGGGTTGTAGGCGAACTCGGGTCCGGGCCGATCGACCACGTCGAACTGGCCCGGCCCGAGCTGCTGGGCGGGACACACCACGCACGTCTGCTCACACCACTGCGGTAGCGGCCCGGACATGGCGCCGATGCTACGGCAACCAGGAGGTATCAGGCCATGACCGTCTTATCCCCTCCCCGAGCCGCCACCGTCGACCGCGCCCTACGCGACGCCCAGCGATGGTGCACCGGACACACCATCGACGACCGCCCCGCCTTGGCCCACGCGGTCCGGGTCGCCGTGACCATCGGCGAACATGTACTACACCCGGACCCTGATCTGATAGCGGCAGCGCTGCTGCACGACATCCCCGACTTCGCGCCCCGCACGCCGGACATCTACCAGGTCCTCGCCGTCGCCTACGGCCCGCAGGTACCGCGGATCATCGCCGCCCTGCACGCCGAGCACCAGGCCCTCGACATGCCGGACCCGCCCATCCGCGTCGACGACCTGCCGGTACTGCTCGCCTCGACCGCCGACAAGATCGTCGCGCTGACATCGCTGCTGCGACGGGCGCATACCAGCGGCGACGTCACCGACTTCCTCCGCAAGCGCCCGGCGCTACTCACGCTGCTGCCGCACTTCCGGGCCTTTCACCAGGCAGCCCACCCCCGGGTACCGGCCGGAATGTCGGCACGCCTCGACACCGCGCTGGCGCTGCTTGAGAGAGCCGCCACCGGTATTCAGGCGGCGAGCAAACCATGATCGCCATTGGTGCCGCGTTGGCGGACCAGCTACGCCGCGACCTGCTCACCGCCGCTGGCCATCAACAGACCGGTGGGCAGGTCATCCGGGAGTGGGAACTGTCGACGGTGCAGCGGCTGTACCTGAGCGACGGCAGCAGTGTGATCTGCAAGCTCGCCACATCGCCGTTCACCGGTGAAGCCGCCGTGCTGCGGCACCTCAACGAACACGGCGCCACCGTGCCCCATCTGCACGGCTACACGCTACGGCCGCACGCACTGGGCATGCTGATGGGCGACCTGGGGGACCCCCTTCGTTCAGCAACTATCGCCGAGGCCGCAGCCGCCGCCAGCGCAATCCACGCCATCCCGCCGGTGCCGACGCTGCCCGTGTTCGACCAGCGGACCCTGGCGCGCCTGCCCGAGCAGGCGCTCGCCGCACTCGACGAGCTGCACCGCCAGGGCCGCTTCGTCGACTCCGGCGCGGCCGAGGAACTGCTACGGCGGCTGGTAGCCGTGGCGGGCAGACGCGCCGACGGCGCCGAGCGAGAACCCTTCGGGCTGTGCCACGGCGAGTTCCATCGCAGCTCGCTGCACGTCAGCCGCGCGGGATGCCGTCTCGTCGACTGGGCGAAAGCATTCACCGGACCGGGCCTGCTCGACCTCGCCACCTGGTTCGGCACCCGCAACGCCGCAGACCCCGCCCAACTCACCCGCCTGATCCGCGCCTACGTCGAGGCTGGCGGCAGCACCGACGCTCACTCAGACCGCGGTGGCCTGCCGCCGGCTCAGTGGGCGCTGGGATGGCACCGCGTGTGGGCAGCCTGGTGGTTTCTGACCACGGCCGCCGCAGGCCACCACCGGCCCCACACCGATGGCTCTCATGCCCAGGTCGTGCACCGCCAACTGCACGCTGCCGCGCAACTGCTCGACGCCGCCCCGTTTGGCGCGTCCGGAGTTCATCTCACTACCGCGGGAAGATCCTTATGAAGCGCCTCATCGTGGACACCCACGCCTCGTCCTGCTACTTCCGCACCTCCGTCGGCGGGGATGGACGCAAGGCGTTGGTGCAGATCACTGAACGGTGCAACCTGCACTGCGCCCACTGCTTCGTCTCCTCGACCGCAGTCGGTTCTGACCTGTACCTGGGCGACTTCACCATCCGAGTGTTGCCCCGGCTGCTCGACGCCCGAGTCGAACGCCTCACGCTCACCGGGGGCGAGCCCTTCGTCCACCCCGACCTGATCGCCATGTGCCAGGCGGTGGCCGATCAGGGACTGCCGGTGGGCATCTGCACCAACGCGACGCTGACCCGCGACGCCGATATAGCCGCCTTGGCCGCCTTGGGCAACGTTCACGTCAACGTGTCCTTTGACGGGTTCCGGCCCGACAGCCACGGCAAGTTCCGCGGCGACCGGTCGTCGTTCGCCACCACTGTCGCCACCACCCGCAAGTTCGCCGATGCCGGCCTGCTCAAGGGCCTGCTGTCCACGCCCAACGCGCTGACCGTGCCGGAGGAGTTCGCCGACCTGTGCGCCTTCGCCGTCGACGTCGGCGCCGAGTACGTGCTGATGAACCCGCTGTCCTCCTTCGGACGGGGGGTGAAGAGCCGCAGTAAGCTCGCCGCCACCACGGCCGCGATGGACGCCATCACGGCCGTGACCGACCGCTTCGCCGGCCAAGTCGACCTCGTGCGAATCCGGTTCCCTAACGACGACCTGCCGCTGGGCGGGTGCGTTGCGGGAAAACTGATCTACGTCTTCGTCGACGGGCAGGTCGCCGTGTGCCCCTACCTGGTCTTCGCCGCTCGCACGCCGGCCTCCGCACACCACGACACCGAGTTTCTGACGGGCAACATCCTCGATAGTGAGGTTGTCACCGGCCTCGACGCCTATAACTTCCACGGCCGCTACCGGCTCGGCGCCAACCCGACCTGCGGCTCCTGCGCGCTGGCCGGACAGTGCGGCAAGGGCTGCCCCGCCGCGGTCGTCGCCGCAGGTGGGCGCATCGGCGACGTCGACACCGAGCAGTGCCCGGTCACAGCACCACACGGCCGTCGACTGCTTCCGCTGTACCCGGCGAAGGGGTGAGCAGCCTGTTCATCGCCGTGGAGGGCCCCAACGGAGTCGGCAAGAGCACCGTCGCCCGACTCCTGGCCGACCGCCTCGCCGAACTCGGACCGGCAGGGGTCCACCTGACCGGCGAGCCCACCCGCACGCCCCTGGGCCAACTCCTGCGCCGCCAGGAGTCCTTCCTGCACGGCAAGGCACTGGCCCTCGCCCTGGCCGCCGACCGCGCCGCGCACATCGAAACGGAAATCATCCCCCGGCTCGACGACGGACTCCACGTCGTGACCGACCGGTACGTCGCCTCCTCCCTGGTGCTGCAACGCATCGACGGCCTCGACCTCGGCGAGATCTGGTCCTACAACCGCTACGTCCTGCCCGCCACCGTCATCTACCTCGAAGACCACTCAGAGGTCATCCGTACCCGACTGGCAGCCAGGCCGCACCTGACCAGGCTGGAACTGGCCGGCTCACCCGAGAAAGAACTCGCCCTCTACCGCGACGCCGCCACCCACCTGCACCGGCAGCAGTGGCGCCAACACGTCGTCGCCTGCCACGGCCTCACCCCCGAACAGGTCGTGGACACTATTCTCGCCCTGCTACCCGCCGATGGCCCCTGACCAGCGAGGCTCACCGTGCTGTCCATCCTGACGATCAACGTGCAGGCCGCCGCCCTCGCCCGTGCGCAGAACCTTCTGACCTGGCTGCTGCAGCGCGATGACCACGTGGTCATCCTGACCGAAACCAGCAACGGACCCGGTACCCGGCACCTTCTCACCGGCCTGCGCGCAGCCGGGCTGTTCATCACTCACCAGCCCTCACCCGACGGCGACCGCAGCTGTGCCATCGCCAGCCGCATCCCCACCCGCCCAGCCCCGCACCTCACCGCGGGCATCAGCCTGCCTGGCCGGGCCCCCGCCGTCATCCTCGACACCGACCCTGCCGTGGCGATCCTCGGCCTCTACGTCCCCTCCAGCGACCGGGCACCGGCCAAGCTCACCAGGAAGCGGACCTTCCTCACCACCGTCACCGACACCCTGGGCCGACTACCTACCACCGACCGCGCACACCTGGTGGTCGGCGGGGACTACAACGTCATCAGCCGTAACCACCAACCCCGCTACCCCGGCTTTCGACCCTTTGAGTACGACTTTCTCGACGCCCTCACCGCACTCGGGCTCACTGACGTCCACAGGACTCTGCACCCCGACGTGCAGGCACACAGCTGGATCGGCCGTGCCGGAAACGGATACCGCTTCGACTACCTCCATGCCGGCCCTGGGCTACTGCCCCATCTGACAGATGCCGCCTACCTGGACCAACCTCGGCTTGAAGGTCTCACCGACCACTGCGCGCACAGCGCCGACATCGACGTACGGCGTGCCTGCGGGCGCGGTGCCGGTACTGGCAACGCCGAAGCTCCCTTGACGTCCCGTACGTCTTCCAGACGAGCGGCAGAATAGGCGCGTGACCCTCTGGACGATCGCCACGGCGGCCGACGAAGCCCGCCGCCGAGCGACGGTCGCTGTCCTCCCCATCGGCAGCTTCGAACAACACGGCCCACACCTACCGCTCGCCACCGACACCATCGTGGCCAGCGCCATCGCTAACGCGCTGGCGGAACGTTACGACCTGTTTCTACTTCCGCCAATCACCCTCTCCTGCTCTCACGAGCACGCGGCGTGGCGAGGAACTGTCAGTCTCAGCTCCACCACCCTCACCGCCATCATCAACGACGTCGTGGCGTCCCTCCACGGCCAAGGCATCGATCGTCTCGTGCTCGTCAACGGGCACGGCGGCAACTACGTTTTGTCCAACGTCGTCCAGGAGGCCAACACTGACCGGCCACGCCTCGCGCTCTTCCCAGGTCGACAGGACTGGGACCAAGCACGCCGCGACGCCGGACTGCAAAGCACCACCCACGACGACATGCACGCCGGAGAGATTGAGACCTCGATCCTTCTCCACGCCGCGCCGGATGCCGTCGGCTCGGACTTCGGAACCGCCGATCACCTCACCGAGCGGCCACACCTCCTGACACTCGGCATGACCGCCTACACGAGCACCGGAGTAATCGGGCAACCATCTCTGGCCGCCGAAGCCAAGGGACAGGCCGTGCTCGCCAGCCTTGCCCGCAGCTTCGAAGACACCCTCATCATGCTTACCCGTCAATAGGCCAGCACTCGCGCCACGCAACAAATCCTCCCGGCGGCACCCATCACTCACTGCGCGCGAGCCGAAACTCGAAGGAGCCCACATTGCGGAGCCGCGAAGTCGTCCCCGGCCGCACCATCGTCGCCGTCTTCGACCACGGGGAAGACTTCTACGACGCCCTCGACCGCACCTGCCGCACCCACGACATCCGCCAGGGCTACATCCCCACCTTCATCGCCGGCCTCGCCACCGCAGACATCGTCGGCACCTGCGAACGCCTCGACAACCCAGACGCCCCCGTTTGGTCCAAAGTCCATCTGACCAACATTGAGGCCCTCGGCGGCGGCACCCTCGCCTACGACCCCGACACCATCCAGCCGCACATCCACCTCACCGTCGGCTTGAAAGCGCACAGCGCCACCGCCCACACCAGCCACCTGCTCGCCGCGACCGTCCAGTTCCTCACCGAGATGATCATTACTGAGATCGCCGAGCCATCGATGAGGCGCGTCCGCCAAACCGACCTCTACGACGTGCCACTCCTACAATTCCCTTGAAGACAGCCGAGCGCGGCAGCCCAGGCTTACAGCCGGCACAGCCGGGGCGACAACAGCCGTGGACTCGACCCCCTCAGACCCGCGCCGACGTCCCAACAGCCGCGCTCGTCAGATTCCAGATCAATGTGTCGTAGGTGTCCACGACCCGCAGTACAGGCACGCCGAGTGAGCGGATCATCGCATCGAGTCCGTGCTGCACCTGTTCACCCGAGTGCTGGGAGCTGACCACCCGTTCCACCTCGACGAATGCGCCGAGCCCGTCGACAACGTCGACGCAGACCGTCGCGCCGTCCCAATCGCCAGTTCGGCGGTGCTTGACGATTCGTACGGTTGGCACCCAACCCATCGTCGCTAGAGCAGCGTGCATCGCGTGACGGTCGAGGATCACGCATTCGTGCTCCAGGCACGCCATCTCATTGTCGATCGGCTTCTTCACGGTGAACAGATGGCGCCCCTCCTGCGTGCGAAGACGCGCGAACGGCACACCGACCTTCGACATTCCGTACGACCAGCCGGCTGGTGCGTACGCCTGGTCGTCCTGGACCGACGGCTCCGTCAACACGACCTGCCGCCGGGCGAGCGCCGTGATCAACCTCTGCAGGTCGTCGACGCGGTACTTGGCTTCAACCTCATGATCATTGTTGGCCGGCTCGTGGGTCACGAGCAGGGAGCATACGAGCATCGCAGGTCACGCGAGTTCGGACGACCACGAGGCCAATGTCGGAACTTTGTCGGAAGAGTGCTGGATGAAGCCGCTGAGTAGCTGACGCATCACAGACCTGCACTACAGTGCTCCCACGCCAACCTGCCTCGCCTCGCGCGAGCGTTCGTACCCATCGGGAGCTGCTGATGTCGAGCGTGCCACCACAAGACGTGGCCAAGGCATGGATCGCTCTTGGCCAAATGCTGGCCCGCAGCCGCAAAGCCGCTGGTTATACGCAGGAGGCATACGCCCCGCAGGTGAGCTATGGACGGAGCACAATCGCGAACGTGGAGACCGGCCGGCAGCGCGTGGGCCGCGATTTCTGGGCCCGAAGCGACGAGGTGTTGGGAACCGGCGGCAGACTGGTCCGGGAATACGATCGCATCCGCCTCGCCAGCAACCGGCACGTGCTGAGCGGCACGGCCGCCCCTACGGCGTACCACCTGGCTGGGGAGCCCTCGTCCTCCACCGCTGCGGAGGCGCTCGCCCGCACACCGGGAACGGACTACCTGGTGGGCGAGTGGAACAGCTTCTCCACGCTCACCAGCATGCTGGCCCAGCAGCGCCAAGCCGTGTCACCCGACGCGCTACTGGGTCTGATCGAGGCCCACCGTGACTGCCTGTCAACGCTGTACCGCAAAGCGGGTCGTGCTCCCATTCGCGCTGATATCGGAGCGATGCTCGCCGAAGCCTCGATCGTCGCCAGCCGGCTGTGGAGCGCGCAGGGCAACCGTGCCCTCGCGCTCGCTCACTGTGCCTATGCCCGTCAGCTCGGTGACAGGCTGGGCAGCCGCAGGATCAGCGCAACAGCACGCATCTTCGAGAGCAACCTCCACTCCGAAGCCGCCACACTGATCGACGCAGACGGCGACATCATGATCGGCCTGCGGCTCCTCGATGAGGCCGCCCATGCGTCCACCGATCTCAGTCCACCCGCACGGGCGCGAGTAGCTGCCGAGCAGGCCCAAGCCTTCGCGGCCCTGCGACTTCCCCGCGAGGCCACAGCGGCCCTGAAGCGGGCAGAAGAAGCGGTCAACGAATTGTCACCCGCTGACTGTGTCGGCCTCTACAGCGACTGGAGCAGCGCCCGCCTCCACGTCTACGCGGGCACATGCCATCTCCTTCTCGGTCAGCCCCACCAAGCGGTGACCGTGCTGGAAAGTGCGGTACAGATGCTGCAACACGACCACGCCAACGCCAACGTCGCGTTGGCGGCAGCCGTAGACCTCGCCAGCGCCTACGCCGACGCCGGCGAACTCGAACAATCCTGCACCCTGCTTGGCGCCACCTACGACCAGCTGAAAGCCAGTGGAAACTATCGAGGCATCGCTCGAGCCCAACGAGCTCGACAACGGTTGGACCGATGGCGCGATGAGCCGCTTGTCCGCGAACTCGAGGAGCAGATGGCCGCCTAACGAGCAGCCGGCGCCCCGCCCGCACTCAACAGCGAACTGACGGCTGCCACCACCGTCGTCGGGTCGAGACTGTCCAGTACCACGTCAGGTTCGTAGGATGCCAGCTCTCGACGCCCAAGCCGGTGAGCGACGACAGCGACGCGAAAGTCGGCGTGACGTGCGCAAGCGATATCGTTGGGCGCATCCCCGATGACGATCGCTCGAGCGGAATCGAGCGGATCACCGTAGATCGCGGAGTATCGCTG
The DNA here is from genome assembly GCF_001029515.1 of Micromonospora sp. RV43. Lineage (NCBI taxonomy): Bacteria > Bacillati > Actinomycetota > Actinomycetes > Micromonosporales > Micromonosporaceae > Micromonospora > Micromonospora sp. RV43. Next base: position 17,709 of record NZ_LEKG01000002.1, read on the forward strand.
AGCTACGACTGCCGGAAGCTCGAAGCGATCTCGCGCGTCCGATCCGAACCCGCCGATGCGAAGATCAAGAAAATCGTCCAAGCCCGCCACGTCCAGCTTCACCTCGGCGGCCGAACGCAGGTTGCCGGTCAGCACGGTCTGGATGAAGCCACGTTCGTGTAGCTTCGCGATGCTCGCCGCTGCACCTGGATACGGCGGCTGAACCTCAGCCAACTCCTGCCGACCCTCCTGCATGACCGCGGCAATGGCCTGACGGAAGGCGGGTATGCCCGCCTCCGCGGCTGACGGGTCCACGCCCGAAGCAATCGCCGTGTCCACGGCGATCGACTCGTCCGTATACCCATGCACCTTCTTGTCAGGGAAGACAACCTCGGACTCCGCGATGCCGTACGCACGAGCGATCGCGCGCGTCAGCCAACGCAAGTCCGCGGGGATGAGCGTCCCGTCAACGTCCCAGATGACCAAGCCGGCGCTGCTGTGGTTCATAGATCCAATCGTCGCACGGGCACGAGCAGCTAACCCTGCCGAGCGCTCCGGGTTCGCGGTCGGACCGAAAGGCAAAGCGGCGGATGCGGTCGCGGCAGCGAGTGTCGGTGGATTGTCATAGTCCGATGACATGCCTGTCCGACAACACCCGACGTCGGCGACGGTGAGTGAGCCTTCCCCGAAAGGCCCCGGGCGGATCGTCCGCGCATAGCTGTCCGGACGGCACCTTCGCTGCCCTACGTGGTGATCATCGCGCTGGCCGCGGCTGCTGCCGATTTGCTGATTCAGCCACGGACATGCAGCGCGTCCGGCGGCGGGGATGGCTGTTCACTCCCGATCGCCTGCGACTGTTGGAAGGAATGTCTGCAATGTTCTTCGATGTCGTCGTCGTCGTCGTCGGCGCTGGCCCAGGTGGTCTGGCTTGTGCCCACGAGGTCGTGCGCCAGGCCCAGGGCCTACGGGTGCTGCTGTTGGAGGCCGGGCGGGGGATGCGGAATCGGCCGTGCCCGGTCGACCGAGGGCTGCGTTGCACGGGGTGCGCCGGGATCTGCAACGTGATCAGTGGCTTTGGCGGCTGTGTGCACTACGGAGACGGGGTGAAGTTGAGCTTGCTGCCGTCCGGCCGCCGCCTGATCGATCACTTCGGTGAGGACCGCGCGGACGAACTGTGCGAGCGCGCGTTCCAGTTCCTGACCGCTCCACTGCCAGAGCCGCCCATTCTGAGTGGCACGAGACTCGGCGCGCCAGTCATCAAGGCCTTCGCCGGGAACGGCCTGGCCATCCGGGAGTACCCGGTCGCGGTCTTGGGGGAGACGCAGGTTCGGGACATGCTCACGGCGCTGCACGGCTTCCGCAACGACGCTCTGACCGTCTGGGAGAAATCGGAACTTGTCACCGCCGCCCTGGAGGGGGACCGCCTGACGCTGACGGTAGCGACCCACGGTGGCCTCGTCACCGCCGAGACGGCACGGCTGGTGCTGGCCACGGGCCGACACGGGGTGACCAGCACTCACAACCTCCTCATGGCATTCGGGGTGGAGACGATCGCGCCGGACATGTCGCTCGGCGTGCGTCTCGAGACGAGGGCCGAGGTGCTGGCCGCGATCGGCGTCGAGCACCCCGATCTGAAGATCACCCAGTTAGAGCGGGTGGACCGTAAGACGAAGACGTTCTGTTTCTGCGGCGGCCCGAATGGTGGTCGGATCAAGTTCACCAACTACCAGCGCTCCTTCGGGCGGGAGGTGATCACTCTCGACGGGCACGAAACCACTGAACGCCTTCCGGGGGAACGTTCACTGGCAGCCAACTTCGGCCTGTTGTGCCAGCTCGCCAGACCCGGCACCAGCACCGAAGTCCGGGACGAGATCCTGTCCGATTACTGGCGGCTCAGCGGAGGCCGGCCGGTGGCGCAGGGTCTGCGCGCGTTCATGAACAAGACGACCGAGCCGCGTCGTTGGCCGGAGTTGGCTGCGGCAGTGACGTTCGAGCCGTCCGTCAAGGACTTGACTACCGCCCGGCTCGACAGCTTGTTCACCGACGCAGAGCACCTCAGCCTTATCGAGAGCCTCCGCCGGGTCATGGGCTCGATCCTGGACCACGCCGGCGCAGGCTTGTCCGTGAATGACCTTGTTGACGATGTTCTCGTGATTGGGCCTGAGGTCGAGTTCTTGTGGGACCGGGTCCCGGTCGACGAGGACTGCAAGGTGCGGGGCCTGCCGATCTACGTGGTCGGAGACGCCGCAGGGATCGCCCAGGGCATCGTGCAGGCCGCCATGATGGGCGTTGCCGCCGGCGACGCCATCGCGACCGGTATGCCGGCATGACCGCCGTCACGACTCGTCACCTGGTCGCGGACCGGTTCGGGCCGCTCTACCCGGCGTCGGCGATGACGTTGCCGGTCATTCCCAGCCTTCCGATGCCGAGATTCGCCGCGCCGCCACCGGACGTGCGCAACCTCAGCCCGCACTACCGCGACCATTACGGCGCCAACATCCTGCGCGAATATCCCGCCGGACGATCCGGGGACCGGCTCGCGTTCATCGACAAGGCGTTCCCGCACAGCGTCTACGACATGATGCTGCTTGCCACGGTCGGCGACGACAGAGTCATCGCGTCGTCGGTCAGCGATGTCCCCGAGGCCATGCTGACGGCGCTGCTGAGGTTCTGTAGGCAGTTCGTCGGTTACGTCGACGCCTCCTCGACTCGGCGCCGGTTCGACCTCGACGGGGCGCAGCTCATGATCGGCACGAACCACGACCCGTACACGGTCGACCGCGACAACGGGCAGTGGTAGGACAAGCGGATGCACTGGCACCTCAACTGCTGGCCCGCCGCCGCCTACCGCGACGCCTCGATCGTGCCGCTGGGCGAGGTAGACGACCTCAACCGACGACGGGCGCTGGTGGACCCCATCGCGCACCTGGCCGCCCAGGTCATGCGTGACGCATCCCGTACGCAGCCGCTGCCAGCCGGCTGCCACCTCGCGGGCGACGCAGATCTGTCCGCTGCTGGTGGCCCAGTCGGATTCAAGATCGCTCTTCCGGACTGGGACTTCCTCCTCGATACCGCCTGCGCGCGCCTTCTCGTCCAACTTCATGAGATGGCCACCGGCGCGTACGCGCAGCTGCGGGAGTGCTTCACCGGCAGCCCGGCGGCGTCGCCCCCGTGGACTCGGCCGGGGCTGCTGCCGCCCGACCAGGTCGCGGCGAACCTGAACAACCTCACCTGGCTGTCCGAACCCGGCCGGCAAGGTCTCGTGATGCTGAGGGCGTTACTCCGGGACATCACCGCCCACGAGATGGCCCTGTTACGAACGAACATGGATCTCGCGAACCGGTGCCTGACCTTGGCTGGCTTGGACTACCACCTCGGATTCTGGTCCCCAGCGCGACTTGGCAGCTCGCGTGAATGTCCGCCGGTCTACCTCGTAATGCAGTTCAAGCTGCTCAGCGCCATTGGTAGCAGTCCGGCGATCGGCGGCAGCGTCGCATCGATCCTCGACCGCTTCCGCGGCCCGATCATGTCGGCGCAGCAGACCCGCCTGCGTCGACAGTTCCAGGACGGCTTCCTCGCGGATCTGGAGCATGGCGCGCCGGAGGCAGCAGCGTGAATCTCCATCCGCCCGACGTGACCTCATCGGCGAGCATCACTCCGGAGGTCCTCGCCTTCTACGCACACGGGGCCGAGCAGGGACGCCTGAGCGACCCGCGCCGCCACATCGAGTACCTGCGCACCCGCGACATCCTGGGCCGCCACCTTCCCCCAGCCGGAACTGTTGCCGACGTCGGCGGAGGACCTGGCGCGTACGCGTTTCAGCTGGCCGCGGACGGCTACCGCGTCCACCTCGTGGACCCTGTCCCGCTGCACCTGGAGCAAGCCGCCACCACGTCCGCCCGCGTCGAGTCGCCGCTGGCCTCGATCTCGCGCGGGGACGCGCGCCAGGTGCCGCTCGGCTCCGCCAGCTGCGACGCAGTTCTTCTACTCGGACCGCTGTATCACCTCACCAACGCCGCTGACCGCGCCCGCGCCTGGGGCGAGGCGTACCGCGTACTTGTCCCAGGCGGCGTGGTCGCCGCCGCAGCGACGTCCCGCTACTACACCACCTGGGAGTACCTCGCCAAGAACCTCTACGACGACCCGGCGGTGGAGGCGATCCTGGCCCGACATCTTCGCGACGGGCAACACCGCAACCCGACCGGTGATCGACGGCTGTTCACCACCGGCTACTTCCACAACCCGAATGGTCTCGCTGCAGAAGCCACCACCGCAGGCCTGCGCCCGCACGCCCTGCTCGCGGTCGAAGGCGCCGCCAAACTGCTGCCCGACCTCGCCGACCGCCTCCGCGACCCACACCGTCGCGACCTCCTCCTGCGGGCGATCCGCCGGGTCGAGGCAGAACCCTCACTCCTCGGCATGTCCGAACACGTCCTGCTCATCGCCCACAAGCCCACACCCGACAGCACCGCTGCGAAGGAAACGAGATGACCACTACCGTTCGGCTCGCCAGCTGTGACCTCCCCACCGCGTACGGACAATTCCAACTCCATGCTTTCGGCCCCGAGACCGGCCCTGAGGAGGTGCTCGCCGCCGTCCACCGCCCTCAGCCCGCCGGCCAACAGAATCCGCTGGTACGGATTCACAGCGCCTGCGCCACAGGTGACCTGCTCGGATCCCTCAAATGTGACTGCGGCCCCCAGCTGGCCACATCCCTGCGCATGATCGGCGCATCCGACTACGGGATCCTGCTCTACATGCTGTGCCACGAAGGCCGTGGCATCGGGCTTGCTGCCAAGATCCGCGCTTACACCTTCATGGACCAGGGCTACGACACCGTTGCCGCAAACGCCGCCGTTGGCGCACCCACCGATGCCCGCGACTACCGACCCGCCGCGAGCGTCCTGGCCTGGCTCGGCGTCACTTCTGCCCGACTCGCCACCAATAATCCTCACAAGATCGACGCCCTCCGTACCGCCGGGATCACCGTCGATCGTGTCCCCCTCTCCGGTTTCGTCACCTCCGATAACCGGGACTATCTCGGGCAGAAGGACACCCTGCTCGGACATCTGAACAGCAGCGGAGCGGCCGCCGTTTCTTGACCCGAATGTCCGGTCCGACCGACCCGCCGCCCGCCTCAGGTCGGTATCATTCCGGCGGGCAGCAGGCGGGCCACGACCTTCAAGCCGGCCGACCGCCGCAACAGAAAATCGCTGGTCAGCGGCACTTTTGGATCCGGATCACCACGCGTCGGTATCGTTCATGGCGAGAGGAAACGCTCAATGAAGGTCTGTGTTGTCGGCACCGGATACGTCGGTCTCACCACCAGCGTCAGCCTGGCCTTCCTGGGCCACGACACCACATGCATCGACCTCGACAAGCAAAAGATCGACACCCTTCGCGGCGGCCACTGCCCGATCTATGAGCCACATCTGGAAGCGCTCCTCGAGCAGGCGTCCTCCCACCTGAACTTCACCACCGAATACGCCGTCGGCGTACCCGACGCCGACGTCGTGTTCATCGCCGTGCAGACCCCGCAACTCGACAACGGCAACCCCGACCTGCAGTACCTGCGGTCCGCCGCCGAAAGCGTCGCCCAACACCTGCGTGGCGACTTCACCGTCGTGGTCAACAAGAGCACCGTCCCGATCGGCTCTGGCAACTGGGTCGACGCGATCCTTCGCGAGGCCTACGAACGCCACCACGGCCACCGCCCCGACGGTCGATTCGCCGTCGCCTCGAACCCCGAGTTCCTCCGCGAGGGCACCGCGCTCGCCGACACCCTCTACCCGGACCGCATCGTCATCGGCTCCGACAACCAGAAGAGCCTGGACCTCCTCAACCAGCTCTACCGCCCCATCCTCAACCAGTCCTTCACCCCGCCCACCGTGCTGCCCCGCCCCGCCGGCATGAGCGCCGTGCCGCTGGTCTCCACCGACCTGGCCTCCGCCGAGCTGATTAAGTACGCGGCCAACGCTTTCCTCGCTCTCAAGATCAGCTATATCAACGAGATCGCCGCGATCGCCGGCAAGGTCGGCGCCGACGTCCGCGAGGTCGCCCGCGGCACCGGCCTCGACGCCCGCATCGGCCCCCGCTTCCTGAACCCCGGCATCGGCTGGGGCGGATCCTGCTTCGGCAAAGACACCGCAGCGCTCATCGCCACCGCCAGCGAGTACCACCTCGCCATGCCGATCGTCACCGCCGCCCGCGACGTCAACCACCGCCAGCGCACCAAGGTCGTCGACCGGCTTTTGGACGAACTCCACATCATCAAGGGTCGCAAGATCGGCATCCTCGGCCTCGCGTTCAAACCCGACACCGACGACCTGCGCGACTCACCGGCCATCGACATCGCGAATCTGCTCCTCGAACGCGGTGCCCGGATCACCCTGCACGACCCCGTCGCCGCCGATCGCTTCCGCCGCGAACAGCCCACCCTGGCCGAGCACCTCGCCGACCGCGTCGAAGACGTGTTCGACGACGCCGACGCCATCGTGGTCGCCACCGAATGGTCGCACTACCGCGACCTCGACTGGGCCAAGTTCGCCCCCACCATGCGCTCACCGCTCGTCCTCGACGGGCGACACTGCCTCGACGCCGACAGGCTCACCGAAATCGGCTACCGATACCTGACCATGACCGCACCCGCCATCCCCCCGCGCTCCCAGACCTGATTGTCCTGGCCTATTGGCAAAGTTGACGGAGTACGACTCTGCCGGCGGTCTGCCTGTCGCGGTCGGGCAACCGCTGGCCTCAGCATGAGCGGCGATGAGTAAACGTGACGGCTGCTGGGCCGTCATCCGCCTCATGTCAATGCGGTCATCGCCCGCGCGATGCGAGGGCCGACAAGCCGCTCAGCCACGGAGAGGGAATACCACGCCGCACCTCCCACCTCCGATTCTTGGATACGCCCCACATCCGCCTGCGTCGTCAAGAACGAGTAGCCGAAGTCGAGATGGAAGTGTTCCGGCTCGTCCTTCGCCGGCCGCGCCGGAACTCTGCCGTACTCGACGTAGACCGGCATCTGCGATGCTGTGACGAGTCCGCTGGGATCAACACCGGTTTCCTCTACCAGCTCACGCACCGCCGCGCTGATCAACGTGGAGTCGGTCGGCTCAAGGTGTCCTCCCGGCTGCAGGGGCATCTCGTAGGCCAGGTGATCGACAAGCAGCACTTCGGTGCCGCTGCGGACCAGGAGAGCACCGACAGTTACATGCATCGAGAAGTTTCGCCGGGAAGCGAAACCCTCTCCCTCAGCCAGCAGCTTTACCGGCTCGGACAGCGACACGGCGTCGTCCGGATAGCACTCGAGGTAGGCCAAAAGCTCCGTTGAGATGTCCAAGTCACTGATTGCCACGAGCTGCCTGCGCTTCAGCATGTCGGGGGCCTCGTCCGCTCAGGGGTGCTGTTGCCTGCGTCGACCATCGGTAGGTGTGGTGTTCCCGGTGCACGGCGATCAGTGACACCTCGCTGATCGTCGCTGTCACTGCCGGCAGGTCACGCAGCTCGGCCAGCCGGTCGCGGATGGGGGCGGTGGGTGCGGGCGCACCGCTGTAGGCGATCGTGACGTGGGGCCGGAACCCGTCAGCTGGTTCGGGGACGGTCGGCCACACGGCAGCGATCGCGGCCCGGATCGCGGCGCGGACCCGTTCGACGGGGCTCCAGGGTCGGACGAGCAGGCCGATTCCTTCGGCGTCGGGGTCGACTGGGCCGAGGGACAGGTCCAGCGGCGGCAGGCCGGCGCACCGTTGCCGGGCTTCGGTGACGATCGCTTCGATGTCGCCGTCGGGCACCTCGTCGGTGAAGCCGAGGCCCTGCATGGTCAGATGCAGGCCGTCGATCGGCACCAGGTCCAGTCCGGGGAACTGGAGCTGGTGTTGAAGGTCGGTGACGAGGCGGTGAAGGTCGGGCTGTTCCTGGAAGGTGAGGTGCCAGGTGTAGAAGTGGCGGCCGGCGCGCCAGCCGGGACGCCAGTACCAGTGCTCGGTGAGTACGGCCAGGTCCCGGTAGGCGGTCCACCGCTGCCGCAAGCTGGCCAATTCCCGGCTGCTCATGTCGGCGATCGTAGGCCCGGTGGTGCCGCGCTGCCGGGATGCGTCAATTCGGTGAACAGGTCCGCGACGTCCTGTAGTCGCGAGTGACGGCCGAAGGGGTGAGCGGCGGCGAGGAATTGACGAGTGCGTTGGTAGACCGATTCGAAGCGGTACTCGGCGGTGAGGCTGAGTGCTTCCAGCGCCAGCCCAGCGGCGTGGTCGAGGTCGCCAGCCCGCGCGTGGGCCGTGGCCAGATCGAGGCGGCTGAGCGCCTGCGGACCGCGCAGCTGCGCCGCGTCGAACGCCGCGACAGCGGCGGTGAGATGGTCGACGACGCCGGTGGCGTCGCCGAGGACCAGGTAGGCCGTCGCCGCGTTTGCGGCGGCCCGGGTCGGGCAGTACGGGCCAAGGCTGAGGCTGGTGCTGACCTGCCCGTCCGCCGGCTGTTCGGGCAGCAGGGCGAACGTACGGTCCACGGCCTGGTGGACACCCCGGCGGTCGCCGAGGTGGGCGAGCGCCCGGGCCTGCCCGTTGATCGTTAGGCGGATGAGGTGCGGGCCGGCGCCAGCGTGGCGTAGGCCGTCTTCGGCGTAGGCGAGCGCGTCGCGGTGCTTGCCGGTGTAGTAGGCGACCAGGCTTTGGGTGGCGCGGGCCCAGGCCTGCGTGTCGGGTTGCCCAGCGGCGTAGGCGAGGTCGAAGGCTTCGGCGGCGTAGGCGTGCGCGACCGGGAAGGCTCGCAGGTCCAGGGCGAGGGCAGCGAGGAGCCCGGACAGGTGGGCGGCGGCGGAGTAGAGCCGGGCGCGTTGCGGCGGGTGCTGCCGGGCCACCATCAGCTGGTCGACGCTGACCCGCAGCGGACGCAGCCGGGCCACGAGCGTGGCCGGCGGGAGTCGCTCGTTGTCACTGATCGCCTGCCGCACTTCGTGCTCCAGGTGCGCCAGCCGTGCGTCGTCATCGGCCGTTACGGTCAGCGCGGACCGGCGGGCGGTGATGCGCTCCTCGTGCTCCCACCACACGGCTGCCGCGTCGGTGGCAGGGCCGGGGTCAGCGGGTGGGGGCGCCGGGCGGTGGCGGTGTTGGTGGTCCAGGTCGGCGATGCGGTCGTACTCGGCGGTCAGCACGCCACCGGTGCGCAACACCGCGTCGCAGCGGGACCAGAAGGACCGCTCGGGATGTTGGCGGCCGGTCTCGGTGTTCGCTACTGAACTGCGCCCGTACTGCACGAGCCGGGCCAGCCCGTGCTGGGTGTGGCCGGCGTCTTTACGCAGGTGGGCGAGGTGGCGACCGAGCGCGCGGCGAGCGGCGGCGATCTCGTCGTGGTCGACCATCGCTGCCACCCCCGGTGCCGCAGTCACGATGAGCCGACACCGTAGCTGCTCCCGGTGACACTTCTGCACCCTCGGGACTCCCTTCCGCAGTTGCCTGCGGGTGATGAATGCCCAGCTCACGGCGCTGGCTCCAACGGCGCGGGCCATAACGCGGACGGAGTGGATGTGGTGTCGGAGTTGTGTCGGCATCTGCCGACAATGTCGGCGCACGGCGCTGCGGGCGTGTCGACCGACCGGCGTCCTACGGTCCCTGCATGCCCTCCGAACGCGGCGACGTCACCGCTGGCCTGCCCCGTAAGCGGATGGCCGCAGGGCTGCTGATCACCGATGCGGACGATCGGGTTCTGCTGGTCGAGCCGGTCTACAAGGCCGGCTGGGAGATCCCTGGTGGGTGCGTGGAGGCTGACGAGTCGCCGTACCAGGCCGCGATCCGGGAATGCCGGGAGGAACTCGGCCTTGACCTGGCACCGGGTCGGATGCTCGTTGTGGACTGGGTGCCGGCCCGCGCCGGGCGGACCGAGGGCCTCATGGTCCTCTACGACGGCGGCACGCTCGGAGGCCGCGTGCACGAACGGATCGTGGTGCCGCCCGGCGAGTTGAAGGGCTGGGCCTTCTCCGACCCGCCACAGGCCGCCCAGCGGCTACCGCCGTTGCTGAACCGCCGGATCACCGAGGCGCTGCACGCCCGTGCGGACGGGTGCAGCTACTACCTCGAAGACGGCGTCCGAGTCACCTGACCGTAGGCCCACCGACCGGGGCGCCTCCCGGAACGGCGAAGCGTCGGTTGCGCCCGCCGGGAACGCCAACGGGACACTGCCGCTCCGGCCGTTTGCATCGCGACACCACCACCGCCCACCGTGCTCACCTTCGGGAGGTACCGCCATGCCGAAAACCGACCACCCCGACCGCACGCCCGCTCCTCCCGCGCCACCGCAGCGGGATTCGGTGCTGCCGGAGCTGCGGGAGGTGTGGTGGGAGACCGGCGTGCGGGCGCGAGCGCAAGCCGGCCTGTTCGCCGTCTTCTCCGAACTACCTCGCCTGGTCTGGGCCGCGCTCGTCGTGAGTTGGCGCGCCGACCGAGTACGGACGTCGGTGGTGGCGGCGACGACGGTGGCCGCGGGGGTGATGTCCGCGTTCGGGCTTCTCGCGGCGCAGCGGGTGCTGGTGGAACTCTTCGCCGGCGGGCCGACCGCCGACAAGGTGACCGCCGCGCTGCCCGCGCTGGCCGCGCTCGCAGCGGCCACCGCGCTGCGCGCCGGCATGGCCACCGCCATGGGGTACGCGCAGAACGGCCTCACCCCGAAGGTCGACCGGGAGGTGGAACGGGGCCTGTTCGAGGTGACCACCGCCGTCCGGCTGGAGGCCTTCGACGCCGACGCGTTCGCCGACGACATGGAACGCGCCTCCCGCGGCGCGAACTCCACCACCGCCCTGGTCCAGGCGTCGATGAACCTCCTCGCCGGGCTGGCCGGCGTGATCGCCGTCGCGGTCGCCGTGGTGGTGGTCCACCCGCTGCTGCTGCTCGCCCTGCTGGTGGCGACCGTGCCGAACGGGTGGGCGTCGCTGCGGGCCGGGCACCTGCGCTACCAGACGTACGCCGCCGGATCCGTCCGCCGGCGGCGGTTGTGGCTGCTGCACCGGTTGATGGCCGAGCGTGACTCCGCTCCCGAACTGCGCTCCTACGGGCTGCGCGAGTTCCTGCTCGACCAGTACGACCGGGTCATGAGCGTCGAGACGAGGATCCAACTCGCCCTGGCCCGCCGGGTCACCACGACCACCACCGTCGGCGCGATGATCGGCGGGATCGCCACCGCCGTGGTCTACGTCCTGCTCGGCCTGCTGCTCGTCGACGGTCAGATTCCGCTCGCCGCCGCCGCGACCTGTGTGATCGCCGTGCAGTCCGCGCAACGCTCGCTGGCTGTGGTGACCTTCCAGGTCGACCGGGTCTACACCGAGGGGCAGCACTTCCGCGACTACACCGGCTTCATGACCCGCGCCGCCGACTACCTGCCACCGCCCACCGAGCGGGCCGCCGGTGCGCCGGTCGCGGAGCGGCTGCGGGAGATCGCCGTCGACGCGGTGAGCCTGTGCTACCCCGACCGCGACACCCCGGCCGTCGACCGGGTCACCCTCACCATCTCCGCCGGGCAGACTGTGGCGTTCGTCGGGGAGAACGGTTCCGGCAAGTCCACCCTGGCCACCATGATCGCCACTCTCCGCACCCCCACCAGCGGCACCATCCGCTACAACCGCCGGCCCGGCGACGACTGGGGCACCGACACTCTGCGGGCCCGGATCGGCGTCGTGACGCAGGAGTACCACAAGTGGCCGTTCACCGCCGCCACCAACATCGCCATCGGCGACATCACCACCACGACGGAGCAGGACCGGATCGAGGCCGCCGCCGCCCGCGCGGTCGCCCACGACATGATCACCGACCTGCCCCACGGGTACGAGACGCTGCTCGACCGGACCTTCGCCGGCGGCCAGGATCTCTCCGGCGGCCAGTGGCAACGCATCACCGCCGCCCGCGGTTTCCTGCGTGACGCCGACGTCCTCATCATGGACGAACCGTCCTCCGCCCTCGACCCCCGCGCCGAGGACGCCCTGTTCCAGGCCATCCGCGACCGGCAGGGAACCGGCATCACCATCCTGATTACCCACCGGCTCGCCAACGTCCGCCACGCCGACCGCATCTACGTCCTGCACCACGGCCGCCTTGTCGAAGCCGGCACCCACGACCAGCTCATGAGCGCCGACGGGCGGTACGCCGAGCTGTTCACCCTCCAAGCCGCCGGTTACGACAGCCCCACCGCGCACACTCCGACGCTGCCCCGCCAACCCGCCTCCGCCTGAAGGACCACCAGATGGACAAACCGCACGCTACCGATCTCGCCCCAACGCTGGTGATCATCCGCGGCAATTCCGGCAGCGGAAAGACCACGGCCGCCCGCGAGGTCCGACGCCGCTATGGACGCGGGGCTGCCCTGCTGGAGCAGGACTACTTGCGCAGAACCCTGCTCCGCGAACATGACAGCGCCCACATCGACCCGGTAGCCCCAGCGTTCATCACCGCGACCGCCCGCACCGCCCTCGACCTGGGCTACCACGTCATCCTGGAAGGCATCCTGCACACCGAACGCTACGCCCCCGTGCTGCACCAGCTCATCGACCAACACCCCGGTCCGGTCGCCGTGTTCTACCTCGACGTCTCCATCGACGAGACCATCCGCCGCCACCTCAACCGAGACGAGCCAATACCCGTCACCCCCGACGAGATGCGCCGCTGGTACACGCACCGAGACGTACTCAAGGTCCCCGGCGAAACCACCATCCCCGAACCCCAGACCCTCGAGCAGACGGTTACCACGATCCTGCAGGCCAGCGGCCTCATCAGCGCCATACCACAAACGCCCTGCCCACGACGCTGCCGACACTGCGCCCGCAAAGCCGACACCCCGCCCGCCGCTGCGACGACCAGCTGACCAAGCGCACCCGCACAGGTCTGACGCCCCCGCCTGGCCGTGGCGGGCCACTGCCAGGCGGGGCAAGCCTCGACCAGCAACGGCGGGTAGACGACCTACGCAGCCACGACCGCACGGTAGGGTAACGATCTACATCGAAGACCGCCTCTGGCTAGCGCTCGGTCATCTCGCTCAGCCGGCCGAGGCGCGATGGCCCCGGGAGGCGACGGTGGCAGGCCCGAACGAGGTGAGCGAAGCGTGGCGCGCGCTTGGCCAGCAATTGGCCGCGTACCGCAAGGCGGCCGGCCACACCCAGCACTCACTGGCGCCCAGGATCCTTACCGGCCGCAGCACAATCGCGAACACCGAAGTCGGGCGCCAGCACCCAGACCGGGCCTTCTGGAACCGCTGTGACGAGGTCCTCGACACCGACGGTGCCCTCACCGCCGGGTACGACCGGGTCGTGGCCATTGAGCAGAAGTACCGCCGGGCCAGGGGAACAGCAGCATTCACCACCGCTCTGACCGCGGCCGGTACCACCCCGGTGACCGACACGAACGGCCAGCCCGCAGGGGAGGCGGATATCGTGATGACTGTGGCAGACGGGCGAGGACGGCACGTTCAGGTCAGCCGCCGGGCTCTCCTGCAGGCGGTCCCCGGCAGTGTGGTGGCGTCCCTGTCGAGTGCGGAACCGCTGCCCTCAGCGACACGGGCGGCGCAGGTTGATCCGGCTGTCGTGGAGCACTTCGCGGCACTGCGGTCGGTGCTCGTGGAATCCGACAACCGGGTCGGCGCCGCGGCCATCCTTCCCACGGCCCGACAGCAGCTCGGTCACATCGCCGACTACCGCCGAGCCGCACGAGGCAGCCTGCGCGACGCGCTGTTGAGTACCGAGGCTCGGTGGGCGGAATTCGCCGGCTGGCTCAGCGACGATCTGGGCGACCGGGACGCTGGCGAATGGTGGCTCGCCCAAGCGTTGACCATGGCCCAAGAAGCCGGCGACATGGAGTTCACCGCCTACGTTTTCGCTCGCATGGCACAGCGGGCCAGCGACGCCGCCGACCAGGACCGCGTACTCGGGCTCGCCCGTGCCGCCGAGCGCGCTGGCAGCATCCGGGAGCAGGTGCGCGCGTTCGCGGCGGTGCAACGCGCCCACGGGCACACGGTCGAAGGTGACGCCGGCTCGTTCCGGGCCGCCATCGACGAGGCCCACCACCTCGCTGCCGCCACCGGAACAGACAGCGGTGGGCTCGGTGCGTTCTGCACCACGGCGTACATCAGCGCGCAGGAGGGCGAGGGCTGGCTTCGGCTGGGTCGCCCCGGCGTCGCCGTCCGGTGTTTCGGCGAGGCTCTCGACGCGTGGCCGGAAACCTACCGACGGGAACGGGGCCGCTACCTGGCGCGCACCGCCGTCGCCCACGCCGCCGCTGATGAACCCGAGCTGGCCGCTGCCGCCGCCCTCGCCGCGCTCAACCTGGCCAACCTCACCCGCTCGGCACGCATCCAACGCGAGGTCGCGATCGCAGGCCGCCAGCTCGCGGCGTTTCCCACCGAGCCCGCAGTGCAGCAGTTACATGCCGCCCTGGCCGCTTCCACAGCGACCTCGTGACCGACAGCAGCGGCGCCGGTGGCAGGGTCGATGCCGCCTTCGTCGGCCGGGCCAACATCGACCTGACCATCCATGTGCCCCACCGTGCCCGACCCGGCCGCACCGCCATCGGCTCGCCTCTGACTGCCAACGCCGGAGGCAAAAGCCTCAACCAGGCCATCGCTGCCGCCCGCCACGGCGGGCGCGCCGCCCTGATCGCCAACGTCGGCGCGGACACCTGGGGCCACCAGATCACTACAGCGCTAACCGACGCCAGGGTCGACACCCGCCGCGTCCGGCTCGTCCCCGACGCCACCACCGGAGCGGCCATCATCGAGGTCACCCCAGACGGCGAAAGCTACATCACCCTCGCACTCTCACCCGCCACCGAACTCACCACCGACGACATGCACCGAGCCACCGCCGGCCTCGCTGCGGAAGCCGTGATCGTGCAGCTCGACCTACCACCCGAGCCCGTAACCACACTGCTGAGCCACCGCCGCGCGCCGATCGTCATTGGCAATCTCGTTCCTAACCCTGACCTCGACCCCCGGCTGCTCGCGGAACTCGACGTCCTCGTGGTCAACCAACACGAAGCCGCCGCCATCCTGCGCACCACCGCCGGCAACCCGCTCGACTCCGCCGCCGCACTGCAACGCCTCGGCCCCCGTACCGTCGTCGTCACCGCAGGCCCCAACGGTGCCGCCTTCACCCACCCCTATGGATCCGGCACCGTGCCGGCACCTGCCGTCCCGGTCGTCGACACCACCGGAGCCGGCGACGCCTTCCTCGGCTCTCTTGCCTTGGACCTCGCCCGCCATACCCCGCTACCCGACGCCATCACCGCCGCCGTCCACGCCGGCTCCCACGCCGTCGGGCACAGCGGCGCTCACATCCGACACACCAACTCCGCTGGCGGAGGCCCTCGCTGAAGGGCAGCTGCTCAGTCGCTGCCATTCACCTTCGACCGAGCGTCGAGACAAGGTCTACCGGTGGGCGTCACCTTGTAGGGCAGCCGCCTCATCCACCCTCATCGGCGATTTCGGTGACACCGCGCACCCACTGCAGGTACGGCCGTGAACCAGCGACCGCTGGCAGCGCGACGATCTCCGGGTTGGACCACTCGTGATGCTTCCTCAGGTAGCTCTCCAACTGGGGATACGCTCCGGCGCTGGACCTGAGCACCACCTGCTACTCCTGGCCGGTGCCAAACGACCCCTCATGCCAGAAGGCTGACTCGGCCGGCCCCACGACCTGGCCGCCAGCCGCCAACCGCTCCCGCACCGCGCCCTGCACCAACCGCCGCGCGACCTCCAGACTGCCCGCAGCGGTATACACATACAGGACCTCATTCATGAAGCTGACCCTACTCAGGGTGCAGCTGAGCTAGGCGGAGCTCACTGCGATATCGATGCGCGGGTAGCCGCATTCGACGGGAGATGACGGATGGCACGCCGTGACTACTTCAACGACCCCAGTGCGCCAGCTGCCAACAGTGTGGTGCCGTCGGTTGTGGCGGCGGTGCGTAACCAGCGCGGTGAGCTGTTGATGATCCACCGCACCGACAACAACCTGTGGGCGCTACCCGGCGGTGGCCACGACATCGGCGAGTCGATCTCCGACACGGTGGTGCGGGAGGTGCGCGAGGAGACCGGCATCGAGGTGGAGGTCACCGGCCTGGTCGGGATATATAGCAACCCCCGCCACGTGATGGCCTATGACGACGGTGAAGTACGGCAGCAGTTCTCGATCTGCTTCACCGCCCGGCCCATCGGCGGGCAACTGGGGACCTCCAGCGAGTCGCGTCAGGTCCGCTGGGTGAACCCCGCCGAGCTCAACCAGTTGGACATCCACCCCTCGATGCGGCTGCGTATCGACCACGCCCTCAAGGAACGGGCGACGCCATACATCGGTTGAACAAGGAGGGGCGCTGCACCGCCGGAGGACGTCCCGGGCCAACGTCGCGTGAGTCAGGTGACGGCCAGGCGAAAGACCTGCCGGGAACCGCCTTCCGGACCGGGATCGACGGCCTCGGCAGGGGTGAATCCAAGGCGTTCGTAGAAGACACGTGCACCGCTGACGGAGGCACCAGGGTGATCGGTCCCGAAGGTGACCACCTCAAGGGTGCCGGGGCCCTTTACGAACCGGCGCATCGCTTCCGCCATCAGCGCACGGCCGACGCCCTTTCCCCGTGCCTGCTCAGATACGACAAGCCAGTGGACGTGGTAGGTCGGGGCCTTCGCCGCGAACAACAGCCCACCCAGGAGATCCGGCCCCGAGGCGACAGCGACGATCGCCGTGGACCGGCGAACGTGCTTGCGGACAGCGTCATGGAAGCCGAGATCCTCGGTCATCGGGCCGAACCAGCACTCGACCTGGGCCGCCAGGCCAAGGAAACCATGGAAGTCTTGCTCTCCCGCAAGTCTGACGATCACCCGAGCAGTCTGACAGGAGCGAGGCAAACCTTGCCTGACGCGGCACCATGCACGCGGGGTAAGCGGGATCAGCCAGCAGATCGTCTCCCGCCGCAGCCGGCGGCCACTGCGCTTGGGGTTTCCTACCGATCCTCCCGACGCGAACACCTGCATCGCCGTTCCTTCGATCGTCTGTGCGAATGCTTACTGACGGCGGCTGCCTGGGGCAACGACCGCTCTACGGGTCTGGTTGCCTCGCGAGTAGCCCGGTAGGTTCGGGCATCAAGAACTTTCATTACCCTCGATTGGAGATGCCGGCTACGTGTCGCAGATCGAGAAGATCGCCGGTGAACTCCGCGCGTTGATGGCTGGAGTCGAACGCGCGCAGGGGTTGGCAGCCGTCGCCGACAGTCAGGCGCAGGAGGTGGCGTTGCGGGCCGCCAGCGCGGGCTTCCTCGCGGTGGCGGCGGGTGTGGCGCGGGTACGCAACGCGATCACGGGCATCCAGGGCGGCCTGGGAAGTCTCGCCGGTTCGATCGGTGAGGCGACGAAGGCCACCGCGGCGGTGCCGAACGAAGCCACCCCGCAGGAGACGATCGCCGGGCTGGCACCGGTGCAGAGCGCCGTGGACGCCGTTCGTGACGCGGCGACTGGTGCCATCACCGGAGTCGGTGAGGCGCAGCAACTCGTCGCCGTGGTTCTGCAGGGCGGGCAGCCCGGGCCGCTGTTGCAGGCCTTGGAGGCCATCAAGCAAGTCTTGGTGCTGGTCGTGCAGCGCACCGGCGGGGCCCGGCAGGCCGTCGAAGGGGCGATCGCGCAGGCCCGGCAGTTGGGGTCGTCGGGAAACTGACGGGGGCTGGCGGTCATCCACCGGCCAGCCCTACCCCTGCTACCACCGGCGGCCCATCCCCGACGGCCCCCACCCTGGGCGGCACCGTCTCCACCGACGCTGACGCAGTAACCCCGTGGGCCAGGCGTCCCACCGGCGTCGCCGGCGGGTCACCTACCGGACGTCGAACTCGCATCTCGCCGAACGAGAAGCCTCGGGAGCGGCGTGCCCTGGAGTTGGAGAACGAGTGTGCCGACAGGGTCGCCGGCAAGGGGTACCGGGTTCACCAGAACCCCACGAGGCAGGAGGTCGCGGACGCTCGACGCGAGACCGGGGATTCTGGGAGGCCGGAGAAAGCACCCGATTTCCTCATCGAGGGGCATGTGTTCGACTGCTACGCGCCCACTGCTCCTGTGCCGGCCCGCGCCGTCTGGAGCGCCGTGTCCAGGAAGGTTGACACGGAGCAGACCCAACGCGTGATGTTGAACCTCCACGACTGGCGAGGAGACCTCGCCGCCCTGCACAAGCAGTTCCACGACTGGCCCATCACAGGGCTGAAGGAATTGGCAGCGGTAACGCGCGACGGTGCGATCATTCAGATCATCCGGCGAGACTAACGAAGGGATGCAGATGGCTGTCGAGTACCGGCTGACGCTGGCGGGCAACCTCCCACTCGAACAGGTAGCGGAGCTGGCTGCTCCCGGAGCGGTCGAGACGTCCACGGCGTCCGGCGGCAGGATGCTCAGCGCCGACCTGAACGACGAGCACGGGTACGTCGTGGACATCACCGGCGGCCGGCACGGCTACTACAGCGCCGAGGACGACGGTGGCGCTCTGTGGGAATGGGAGCCGGAGGCCTACGTCGACGTCAGCTTCTACATGCGCAAGGACACCATGGTCGACAAGGGCAAGCCCCACATGCTGGCGGCCGTGGCCAAAATCCTCACCGGCAGGGCCGAGGACGCCGCCCTGACCCTCAACGGCGATGTCCTGATGCTGACGCGCGTCGCGGGCACCCTCCAAAAGCACAACACTGACGGCTGGTACGACGAAGACTGCGACAGGATTCTTCACCCCTGACAGGTATGTCTGTCAGGGGCATGGCGACTGCCCGGAGGGTGACCGGCGGCTCTCAAGGCCTCGTGATAGCCGAAGATGGGGACGCTTCGAAGGGCCTGGATGGCCAGAAGTGTGGCGGATCAGCTGAACCGTCACGGGTTGAACCTGTTCTACCGTGACCAGATGCCTGAGACGTTCGAGGTCGACCGAGTCGACCGAATCGCGGACATCCTTTTCGGCGTCGCGACAGCGAAGGGACTGATCGGCTATGGCCCCCTCGCGAAGCGGGTGGACACAAGGCCGGACTTCCTGAGCCAGCCGCTCGACAAGGTCTCCCGTCGAGCGTTCGACAAGGGTGAGCCGCTGTGGAGCGCGTTGGTCGTCTCCCGTAGCACCAACCGACCGAGTTCGGGCTTCTACGGCCTGGCTCGAAAGATGCGGCCCGAGTATGCCTCGCTGGGTGACGACGAGTTGTGGGAGCAGGAACGCGAGCGCTGTTACGAAGCGGCTTCCTAAACTCGTAAGCCTGCAGAGCTGCCCAGGTGGGCTCTCGATCGCTGGACTAATATTCCGACACGCCCCGCCGGCAAGCATTGATCTGATTACCCAAGGATGTGCACCTTGCGCCTGACGAAGCAGGTGATTCAACAACTGTTGGATCAGAATGAAGGATTCGAGGCGTCGACTCACTATAGCGACAGAAACAACACCAACGATAGGCACTACCAGATTGTGAGTGGAGAGTTACGTATCCGCGAAACAGGCAAGACTTCATGGGCGGACAGTCGTTATGACAACGAGTTCATAGCTGACGAGGACCAAACGAGGAGGTTCCTGAGGAACAACCTTGGCGCCTTGAATACTGACGGCTTCAACATAGACTGAGACAACCAGCGCCACTTTATGTTGCAATTCGTCGCGCTCTCATCGGCTATGGGTGGTCGCCTGGTCGGTCGCGGTCAGCAACGCGGCGAGACGCTGGTGCACCCAGGAGCCGGGACCTGCCTACGCCGGTGCGGCCGGGCCTGCCCGGCTGATTTCCGGCGGCGAAGCGCAGCGCCGAGGCCAGCCGGGCAAGGCGGGCATCGACGTTAGGCCAGTGTTCGCTGGCGCGACCGGTGTGGTCGGGCAGAGCCGTAGCGTGACGACGGCCGACGTGCTCGACGGTGGCGCGCAGCGCCCGCTGGCGGCCAGGTCGACATCCTGCCGGCTGCAGGTAGCATCCGCGCTCGGTGAAGGGGGCCGCCTTACTCTCCCTGCGTGGAACTATCCCTGGACTCCGCGTTCGCGATCTTCGACGCCCAGGACTCCGGGTGCGTCTCCTACGGCGTCGAGGCGTCCGGACGCCGCTGGTTCGTCAAGACAGCCACCACCGCGCCCAGCCGCCGTTCCTTGCTGTGCGCCGCCCGGTTTTACGCCACGGTCCAGCACCCGGCGATCGTGCGCCCCGAGCACGTCCTCGACGGGCCGACGCTGGTCTACCCGTGGCATGACGGCACCGTGCTGAACCACGCCACCATCCACGGCTCGGACCGCAGCGCCCTGCACCGGTTCCAGCAACTACCCCTGCCCGACGTCGAAACGGCCATCGACACCATCCTCGACGCACACCTGGCCGTCACCGCCGCCGGCTACGTCGCAGTCGACCTCTACGACGGCTGCTTCCTCTACGACTTCCACGCCCGTCGACTACGCCTGATCGACCTCGACGAGTACCGTCCCGGGCCGTTCACCCTCGACACCGACCGCCTCCCCGGATCCCGCCGGTACATGGCTCCCGAAGAACTCGTCCGCGGTTCCGTCATCGACCAGCGCACCACCGTCTACACCCTCGGCCGCACCATCCACCACCTCCTCGACTCCCCATCCGGCTGGCGCGGCTCCCACCACCAGATGCAGGTAGCCGTGAACGCCACCGCCACGACACCTGCCGACCGATACCCCGACGTGGCAGCACTCACTGCCGCCTGGCGTACCACCCTGCCGAGCCCATAGCCCGGAGCCCGGGGCAGGCATCATCATCTTCGATGATGTGCGCGGTGTGTGCTCTCCAGCGGATGCCAACCCGGGTGAACCGGTGCCAACGCGGGTCACCGCGGCCGACCGCCGGTCGCAAACCGGCGTTCGTGTGCTCGGGCTGTGGTCCTGGGCTGGGCGAACGGGGTTCCGGCGAACGTGGGTGAACGTGGGCCACTCCCTGCCACCCCAGGTGAACCCCAGGTCGCTAGACTAGGCGCTCGCGCCCTCGTAGCTCAGGGGATAGAGCATCGGTTTCCTAAGACGACGCTCTATCTGTACCCATAGCTGGATGACCTGCGGGTTTCTATTTTGTTTTCACATTGGTGGGTCGCACGCGCCCGTCGCTGTGCTCGCTTGCTGAAGATCAGCAGAACAGGTGTAAGTCCTGCTCAGGCCCTTGTTAGGTCGGTTCGACGCGTCCTTGCGGGATCCGGTGAAGTTGCCGTGCCGCGTCAGTTTACGGTGCCGCGAGAGCGTGGGCCAGCAGCGCGGCGAGTTTGGCTGCGCGTGCCGGGTGGTGATGACTGATCCAGGTAACTCGTCCGATGAGGTATTGAGCGAAGTCGGGGTGGCCGGTCCGGTTCTGCGCGGCGAGGCCGGTGCGGGCGGCGTTGTGGAGGATGGCGCGGAGCTGGTCGTATTCGTCGCGTGGTGTGGCGGGGTGTTGGTTGACGACGAGTCCAGCGAGGAGTTGCCGGTCCGCGCGCCCGCGGACGCGGGTCTTGGCTGGATGGACTTGGAAGCCCTCGTCGCGGGCGATGTCGGTGACGTCGGCGATCAGGTCGTCGATGCGGCGGGTGGTGAGGTCGCCGGAGAAGGCGAGGTCGTCGGCGTACCGGCTGTAGGTGATGGCGAAGGCGTCGGCGAGGCCGGTGAGGCGTCGGTCGAGTCGGTAGGCACACAGGTTCGCCAGCGCGGGTGAGGTGGGCGCGCCTTGTGGCAAATGGCCGGTGCGCAGCGCGGCGAGCCGCGCCGCTCGGTGCGGCAGCTCGGTCGGTGCGCGGCGCAGGACGGGGTTCGGGGTGCGGGTGGTGCAGAGTCCGGTGAGGGTGTGTGCGACGGATTCGGGGTAGCCGGCGGTGCGGAACAGGCCGTGGACGCGGGTGGCGGGGATGTGGGTGAAGAAGGCGAGCAGGTCGATCCGGACGACGACCGGCTGTGCGGTGTGGATGCCGGCGAAGGTGTGCGCGGAGCGGCCGGGGACGAATCCGTGGGCGGCGGGGTGGACCGGGATGGGGCCGAGGACCTCGGTGAGGAGCTGGCGTTGCAGGGCGCGCAGCCGGGACTTCGGTGCCTCGATCAGCCGGCCGCCCGCGGTCCACCGGTAGTGGTAATGGTGCAGGCGGTGGGCGGTGGCGCGGCGGTTCATGGCGCGTCGGTCGGCGTACCAGTCGAGGTGCTCGATGCTCAGGTCGAGCATCGCGGCCAGGTCATCGACGGTGTCTATGACTGGGGTGTGCCAGGGGCGGCGGATGGTGCGGGTCGGTGTCACGGGTCGGGCGCGGATGGCGATCGGTCGCTGGTGCTGGCGGGCGGTGGCGACTGCCGCGCGCAGTGGGTCGACGTTGCTCAGGAACGTGGCCAGTTCGCGTGGCCGGTCGGTGGGTGGGCGCGGGTAGGCGACCAGCACCGCGTCGGCGACCGGCCACAGCCAGCGCCGTCGTACTCCGAGGACGAGCCCACCCTGGTCGATGAGATCGGCGCGGCGCCAGCTGTCGCCGGCGAGGAACGCGTCGGCGAGCGCGGTGGCGAGGGCGTGAATGGTGGTCACGATCGGGCCGGTGGTGGCAGCGCGTCCCGACGATGCCCGGTCGTGCGGGTGCACAGGCTCGCGGAGCGTGCCGACGCACCTGTGGTGTGGTGCCGAGGTGAGTAGTCCGTCCCCGGGGTTGCCCCGGAGAGACCATGACCGGACCCCACGTGGGGGGCCGGCCTGGTCAGCTCGGGACACGCTGCCATGGGAGCAGCGTAGGGAACGGAGACCGTCATCGGTGTCCGCAGTGTGTGGGGCGGCGAGGAATACCGATGAGAGAGGCGGCGCCCGATGAGCTGGCCTCAACCATGACGGTCTCCTGATCGGTGTGCGATTGCTATTCGTGGCGCAAGAGTGCGGGGGTGGGGCGGCCGGCGGACGTGGTGGCCAGGATGGTGATCAGGGTGCCGAGGACGACCCCGGCGGCGGCAAGAGTGAGCATGGGCCTGATGGTGTGGAGCAGGTCGGCGAAGCTCGCAGTGCGCAGTACGGCTGCTGCCGTCCCGGCGGTGAGGATGACGGCCGCGGCGGTGATGAGTTGACCGAGGATCAGACCACTGACTGACTCGGTGAGGTCCGCGGCCGTGAGGGTTCGCCGGGGCGCGCCGATCACCGCGAGGGGGACGTTCGCGCGTCGGGTGGCGATCCTGCGGTCGACGGTGGACATGGCGAAGGCGATGAAGCCCATGGCGGCAGTGATGAGCAGCCCGGCGGTGACGAGGACGATGACGGCGCCGGCGTCGAAGCCGGTCGGGATCTCGCGGTATCCCTGCACCACTGCGGTGGGGGCGAGGGCGGCGGTGACGGCGTACCAGTCCTCGAGCTTGCCCTGGTCGGCGGTGACCTTCGCGACGATGGTCCCCTGCCGGGGCGTCTCGGCGACGACGATGTCGGTGCCTTGCCCGAACGGTGAGGTGTTCAGCGGGGCGGTGTCGGCAGGAATCGTGAAGGCCGTGACCGCGGCATCTCCGTCGTCGGCTGGCCTCAGGGTGGTCCCGGGCGGTAGCTGGTCGGACCACTTCGCCCGGTACGCCTTTCCCGGTGTGCAGGTCCAGGTGGTGTCGAACAGCACGGCGAGGCTGGCGCAACTGCCCCGGACGACAGAGACCTGTTGCTGCTGCCCGGCGACCGTGGCGATGCCGCTGAGGCTCTCGTAGTAGGCGATATTGTCGGTGCCGACGACGGGAGTCAGCTTGTCGGCGAGGGCTTGGTCACCAGTCAGGATCGTCTGCGGCAACCACCCGGTGTCGGACACCTGCCGGGCGGTGTTCGCCGCCTGATAGGCGGCGGTGCCGATGGTGCCCACGCCACCGATGAACAGAGCGACCATCAGCGCGCCGACCAGACGCGAGGCCAGGTTGGGCGCCTGCAGGACGCGACGTGCGGCGAGGGTCACCCACACCGGTCGGGCGGTCCACCGCAGCAGAGGTGCCCAGAGGCGGGTGAGCAGCGCTGGAAGAACGAGCGGCAGGGTGAGCGCCACGCCCAGCATCCCGGCGGCGAGCAACGCCAGTGCTGGCATCGTCGTGTCACCGAGCCACATCGCCGCCAGCAGCGCCGTGACCGATGCGATGAAGGCGAGCAGCCGCCACGCTCGAGGTGCCGGGGTCGCGGTTCTACGGCGGGTGGTCACCGGGCGCAGAACAGCAGGCGTTGCCCCTGCCACGGCCACTATGACCGCGAACACCGCGATTATCGCTCCGGCGGTGGCGGCTCGACCGGCGCCGACGTGCACGTCCGTGGCGTACCAGCGGAAACGGCCCAACGACCAGTCGGCGCTGATTGCCCGTAGCAGCGGGAACGCCGCATAGCCGAGTGCGACGCCGATGGTGGCGGCGACACCGGTCTCGACCGCGTTGACCGCCTGTGCCTGTCGCGCCGACGCCCCGAGTAGCCGGAGCGCGGCCAGCCGCTGCTCCCGCGCGGAGGCCGACAGCCCGGCGGCGGTGGACAGCAGTACCGCCAGTGGTGCGAGGAGGAAGAACGCGAACGCGAACGCGACCATCCGTCCGGGAGTGAGCAGTCGCTCCAGATCAGAAGTGCCTCGCTGCACCGCCAACCGCCGGTTGGCATCGGAATCGCCGAAGCCCACCACCGGAACGGCGTCCGCCGGCATTCGAGCCGCGTCCACACCCACGTACGCGATCAGCTCGTCCGGCGCGGTCAGGCCCGCAGCGCCGATCGTGCCGACCACCCGCTGCGGGAAGCGCTGCCGCGCGTGCGGGTTGGCGGCGATGAGCTCACGCAGCGCCGGGGAAACCACCACCTCGCCGGCGGCCGGCAATTGCCCGACTCCGGGCGGAACGGGAGCACCACCGCTGGCCCCACTGACATTCACCCGACGTAGCAGGCGACCGGCGACCGCGTCATCGATCGTCAGGACCCGCAACCCCTGATCTGCGCCGGGTTGCGTCACCGGGGTCCGGGAGATGACCCGCAGGTCCTGGGCGTCCACCACGGTCGGCACCGCGAGCGCGCCGAGGACCAGCACGATGCCGACCGCCGCCCCGGCGCCGAGCAGCACCGTGCGCACCAGCGCCCGGCGTCCACCGCGCACCGTCAGCCGCAGTCCCAACCACATCCATGGCAGATAGCGACCTACGGCACTCATCGCGCAGCCACCGTCTCCAGCACGCGGCCATCGCGCATGCGCACCACCCGGTCTGCTCGCTGCGCCACCTCCGCGGCGTGCGTCACCACGACCACGGCGGCATGTCGTTGCCTCGCCGCGGCGAACAAGCAGTCCAGGACCGCCTCACCGCTGGTGGAATCCAGCGCGCCAGTCGGCTCGTCGGCGAAAACCACCTGTGGCTCGTGCACCAGTGCCCGAGCCACCGCGGCCCGCTGCGCCTGCCCACCCGACACCGCGCCCGCCTGCCGCGACGCCAGGTCTCCGATACCTAACTCCTCGAGCAGATGCAGCGCCCGTCGGTGAGCCACCGCTGCCCGTACCCCGGTCATCCGCAGCGGCAACTCCACGTTCTCGCCGAGTGTCAACTCCGGCACCAGGTCACCGAACTGCAACACAAACCCGAAGGAGGTCAATCGAAGGCGGCTGCGCGCCGCGTCCGACTCGGCCGACAGCTCCCGCGACCCGAAGTACACCTCGCCGGCGTCGGGACGCAGCAGGCCCGACAGCACATGCAGCAGGGATGTCTTGCCGCAGCCGGAGGGACCGGTGATCGCCACCGTCTCGCCCTTCTCGACGGCGAACGAGAGATCGTCGAGCGCGACGGTCCGGCCGAAGCGCAGCCGGACGCCTCGACAGCCAGCGAGACCGGGAAACGTCGTACGAGGCACCTTCATAGATGAACCCTATAGCCCTTCTGCTGTGGAGTGTGGGTATGAATCGCCGAACGAGCGGCCGTCGAGAGACGGCCGCTCGTCGTACCGTCGAACTAGCAGCTCACCAGTGCGAAGCTTTCCGCCTCGTTGTCGAAGTTCGCGAACGTGCGCAGGTTGCTCACGGAGGTGTTCTTCGAGATGGTGATACGGGTGCCCGAGAAGCCGTCGTTGTCGTACAGCACCGCGCACTTGCTGGTGTTGTTGATAACCGAGCTGATCTCGTTGTCCCCGTTGAATCCGTTGATCTCGTACCGGTCATTCGAGATGGTGCCCGGGACGTAGTCCACGTACTTGCTGCCGGTGTATCCGAAGTCTTCCCACATGCAGATCCGGCCGCTGGAACAGGTTCCCGCGGCGTACGCCGGGACAGCGAACCCGGCCACACCGAGGACGATTCCTGTTGAGGTGGCGGCCAAGAGTCGCTTGACACGGTGCGACATGTCGCTCCTTCTGCTGTAAGTGGAGAGGGGCGTTGCCCGCCATCCACCTTCGACTAAAACCTATTTCTCGCGCCTCAGAGCGTGCCGAACGCTGCTGCAGTCAACATTCGGTAAGCCGAAAGGTGAGGTGCCCTTGACTCGGGTGGAGATTCGGGGCAGGGCTAGCGGCGAAGATTGGCGGTCTCGTGCCGGTCGAAGCCGATGCTGGGCACATGCCCAGGAGTCGCCATATGGTCGAGCCGATCAATGCGGCAACGTCTGCTCAACGTATCCCCCGTGGATGTAGCAGTGCCGAGGTCAATGAGTCTCACAGATCACGGCCATCGATGCAACCCTTTGTGATCGGCTGGTTGCAGCATGCGTTTTGCGTGTGCACGGCGCACCTCGTGACCATGCGCCTCAGCCTCCCGCGCGTGGGCCCAGGTGTCGCATGGGAAGCCACCCTGTCGTGGAGCGCCACGCCGCTTGCAGCGGGCGGCGGCGTTCCAGCTCTTGGATCGCCGTTCGACAGGTGGTGGCAGGTGCGGCGAGCGGGACGGGCTGTCCCCGCCGTCGAACGTCGTCGCAAGCCACTCGGGGTGGACGGGATGCACGCGCCCAGCGGGCGGGGTTGACACGCTCGCCCGAACACCGTCAGATGCAAGGGCCTGGCCCTCACGAAGCGGCGATCCTGCCCCGCTCATCGCCGGGTGTGGTTTCCGCCTGCGGCCACTGGTGGGCGACCTGCAACAGAGCCGTCGTGGGCGGCCATAGTGTGTTGTGAGGCAACAAATGCGACCGTCGGACGAGGAGTTGTGGTCCTCGATCGCCGCCGGTGACGAGGTGGCGTTCGGTCGGCTCTTCGACCGGTATTCCCGTCCGGTCTACAACCACGCGTTCCGGCTGACCGGGTCGTGGTCGACGGCCGAGGACGTCACGCAGGCGACGTTCCTCGTCGCGTGGCGCCGCCGGCACGACGCGCGACTCGTGGACGGATCGGCGCTGCCGTGGTTGCTGGTCGTCGCCACGAACGCGGTCCGCTCGGAGTGGCGGTCGGCGCGCCGGTGGCTTGCGCTGATTCGGCGTCTACCGGGAGAGCGGTACGCCGATGGTGACCTCGCCGAGGACGTCTCTGCGCGGCTCGACGACGAACGGCGGATGACCGAGGTCCTCGCGGTGGTCCGCCGGTTGCCGCCGGCCGAGCGGGAGGCGGTGGCGTTGTGCCTGTGGTCCGGTGTGTCGTACCCGGACGCGGCGGCCGTCTTGGGCATCAGCGAGGTGGCGGTGCGGTCGAGGGTCAGTCGTGCGCGCAGCCGCCTGGCCCGTTTGATGCCGCAGGAGATCCAGGAGGGGAAACGGTGAACGACATTCTCGACCTGCCCGCGGAGCGGGACCTGCCTCCGGGAGCGGCGCTCGCGATGCGGGCCCGGCTCCTCGGCGTCGCGAGCCCGCCTCCCGCACGTACGCCACGACTGAGGATCGCCGTGGCTGTGGCGGCGCTGCTGACCGTGGCGTCCGGGGCCGCGGCGGTGGCGTGGGACCGGCCGGACCGCTCGACCGCACAGGTGCTGGCGATGGGGCCCGGGGAGCTGTCGCCAACGCTGCAGAAAGCGGCCGAGCGGTGCCTGCAGTGGAGTTCCCCGCAACGACAGACCCGGCAAAGTCCGGGTGAGCAACCCGTCCCGGTGTCCCTGGCCGACCTCGCGGTGGCTACCGAGCGAGGTGACCGCGCGCTGGTGTTGTTCATGAACGACGTCGGCTACACCACGTGTGACGTGGAGTGGGCGGGAACGCCCCGGGAGTCCGGCGGGGGCGCCACTGAGCCGTGGCCGCACGGTGACCTGCTGCCCGGGCCGGTGCAGCGGCTGCTGCTGACCTCCACCGAGTTCGACGGCGGGGACGTCAGCGTCAGCGGCCGGGTCAGCAGCCGCGTCCACCGGCTCGTCCTCGATCACGGCGACGGCCACACCACCACAGCACGACTTTCCGATGGCACGTTCGGCCTCATGACCAGCGACGCAAGACTCAAGGCCGGCAACGACCCTGAACTGGTCAGCTACGACTCCGGAGGGATCGAGATCGACAGGCGCCCGCTGTTCCAGGCCGAGGACCAACTCGAGCACTGCTACACGGGCCCGGACGGGAAGCCGATCTACGGCAAACCGACCAGCGACTGCCGTCCCGCCGAGACGTGGGGGCGTTAGCCATGATTGGAGGCTGACCGCTGCCCGGGGCGTGGGTCGTCACTCACGGGTCAGCCCCGCCGGCAGCGCGTCCTCGCCGGGTCGGACCTGGCGGGAATTGGCCACCGGGTCACGGTCCAGGGTGTGAATCAGTGGTGCCGGGCCGCCGACGCAGGTCCAGGTGTCGTCCCACAGCGCGGAGACCAGCCATGACCGGTCGGCGGGGAAGAACAGATCGGGTAGAACGCCGTGAGCGTGGCGGATATGACCACCGGTGCGCCAGGTGAGGGCTTGCTCGAGGCCGGCCTCGACCAGCACGTACGGCCAGCTCCAGTAGAGGAACACCCTCGGGGCGTCGGGGAAGACGACGTCGTGGGCGCCGGTGTCGAGGTAGGCCAGCCACCACGGCTGGTCGGCGGTGTGCATGGTGAGGTCCTCGACCAGGGCCTGCTCGTAGGCGGCGGCGGTGACGTCATCGGCCTGGTACGTGGTGGCGTAGGCGTCAAAGACCGGCGGGATGGCGGTGGTGATCGAAACGCCGGCAGTGGTGTGCCCGGCGATCCAGCCCACGTCGGCGGCGGCGCCGATGCGCCAACTCCGCCCGTCCTTGCTGACCTGCACACCGCCATTCAAGCCGCTGCAGCGACGGTTGGCGTAGGAATCAGGCCAGTCAAGGAACGGCGGCCCGCCCGTTATGGGCAGTCACGCCGTACGCCTTCCCCGCGCTCGATCGATCCCCGGCTCTCGCACATCCTGTCCGAGGCGCCGGCCAGCGACGGCGGGAGGCTGGGTCGCCGTGCCCGCGGGGCCGGGGTGGGGATGGCTGTGTGTGTTCCGCCGTGATCGTGGCTGAGCTTCGAGGTGCCACCCGCTCCCGCCTCGCGGACGCGTTGGTTGAACGGGCACGGCCCCGGTGGCCGTAGAACCGATGCCTGGGGCGGTGGGTATGGCTGCGTGTGTTTCGCCGAGATTGCTTGGCTGACGGTAGGAGATGCCACCCGCCGCTTCATCGTCTGCGAGATTCGGTAGACCGCTGATGGAGATCCGCGACCTGCGTTCGCATCGTTAGAAGGTGCCGGCAAACCCGAACCCACAGACGAGGGCCCAACGAAGAAAACCGATCATGTGAAGGAGCGCGAGGGTGGCGAAGCTGTGGATCGGCGTGGACATCGGCAAGGCACACCACCACGTCGCCGCCGTTGATGGCGACGGTCGGCTGGTCTACTCCCGCCGGGTCGCCAACGACGAGACCGCCCTCCTGACGGTCATGGCCGAGGTGTCGACGCACGGCCGTCCGGTCTGCTGGGCGGTCGACGTCACCACCGGCCTGTCGGCGCTGCTGCTGACCCTGCTCTGGCGGCGCCAGGTCCAGGTCCGCTACGTCTCCGGCGCCGTCGCGTTCCACATGGCCGCTGCGTTCGCCGGGGAGAACAAGACCGACGCGCGCGACGCGGTGGTCATCGCCCAGACGATTCGCATGCGCCCGGACATCCCAATCCTGGATCCCTCCGACCGGCTCATTGCCGAGCTGACCGTGCTGACCGGGTACCGCGCCGACCTCGTCGGCCAGCGCGTCGCGACCCTGTTCCGATTGCAGGAACTGCTCACCGGGATCAGCCCGGCGTTGGAGCGAGCTGTGGAACTCAACCGCAAGGGCCCGATGATGGTGCTGGCCTGCTGGCAGACTCCGGCCGCGATCCGGCACGCCGGCGTCGACCGGATCACCGCCCTACTCCGACGCGGCCAAGTCAAGAACGCCGTCCAGGTCGCCGAGGCGATGGTGGCCGCTGCGCGGCAGCAGACCGTCACGCTCCCCGGCCAACGTGCCGCGGCCGTGGTGGTGGGGCAGATGGCCACCGAGATCCTCGCCCTCGAACAACGCATCGCCGCCGTCGACGACCTCATCGCCGAACACCTCAACCAGCACCCCTTGGCGCCGATCGTGGGCAGTCTGCCGGGCATGGGCCCCTTGCTTACCGCCGAACTGCTCGTCCACACCGCCGGCATGACCGAGTACGACAGCCCCGCGAAACTCGCTGCTCACGCCGGCTTGGCACCTGTTTCCCGCGACTCCGGAACGGTTTCCGGCAACCATCGGCAGCCTCGCCGCTATCACCGGCGGCTGCGGCACATTCTGTGGATGGCCGCCTTCACCGCCGCCCGAGAATGCCCCACCTCCCGCGCCTACTACGAGAAGAAACGCGCCGAAGGCAAAAACCACCGCCAAGCCATACTCGCCCTCGCCCGACGACGCGTCGACGTCCTCTGGGCCCTCATCCGCGACAACAAAACCTTCACCCAACCGGCACCAGCGGTTCGCGCCGCAGCCTGAACCAGCCCGCTCCCCGCCGACGCGACCCCGGTCCCGTCGGCCGTACCACCCTGCCTACCAAGATCATCCGAGTCACATGGAGACTCCTAAGACGGTGCTCTATCTTTCTCCGCAGGCCGACTACCAGCGGTTTCTCTACTTATGCCCCCTCGATCGCCGGTCGCATTGCCTAGTTGCTGTGGTCGCTTGTTGAAGATCAGCGGCCGGGCTCTGCGTCATGTCCGACTTCGGCCCTGACCGCATTCGCCGGTCGGCTTCAACGTCATGCCGGTGAGTAGGAGCGAGAACGCCCTCTGATTAGCGGTCGATCGACTCGCTGGTGCGGATAGCGGTATAGATGTACCGCCATCGTTCGACAGTTTTGGGCGGATCGCCCCTGAATCGAATGGCGCTGAGCATTCGGACGTCCGCCTCCGGCAGGTCTTCTTCGTCGGCGAACTCGCGCAGGCTCGGGGGTACCTCGGTGCCGGGTGTGGACAGGAGTCTGCGGCCGAGGAGATCGGACATGGTGACGCCGAGAGCTTCGGCGATGGCGTACAGGGTTTCCGCGGAGGGGCGTCGGGCGTGAGGGTCATTCTCGAGCGTAGAGAGGTAGCCCTTGCTCACGCTGGCGTGTTCGGCGAGTTGGCTCAGGCTGAGCTTTCTTTCTTGTCGGTACCGCCTGATTCTCCCGCCGACGCTTGACTCCGCACTGCTGGGCGTCGCCCTGCTGTCGTCGGGCTGGCCGGTCACGGGCTTGTCCTCCGGGGGCGCACGCGGGTCACTATTGCGAGGACACGCATGTGTCGCTCCCCTCGATCGTCGGTGTAGGGATACAGGCCGGCGTTGACGCGGACCCGCTCGGTGGCGTTGTTGATCAGTATGCCGAGAGAGATTTCCCCCTCGACGAGATCCCCCTCCAGGGCGTGGCCGAACGGGCTGTCGTCGGGAACTGACTTGTGCCGCGGCACATAGCGCCAGCCGGCTGTGGCCTGAGCCCATTGCACCCGCAGTGCCGGCTCGGCATGTGGCGCGCTGGGTTTGCAGGCGGGCTCCAGAGCTAGCAGCAT
The DNA here is from genome assembly GCF_001029515.1 of Micromonospora sp. RV43. NCBI lineage: Bacteria > Bacillati > Actinomycetota > Actinomycetes > Micromonosporales > Micromonosporaceae > Micromonospora > Micromonospora sp. RV43. Next base: position 49,503 of record NZ_LEKG01000002.1, read on the forward strand.
CATTGGCTCAGGGTGCAGCGCGACGAGGCGCCGGGCGGTGGCCTCAAGACTCGCGTCGTAACGCCCTGCGAGGTCCTCGACCAGATGCAATGTCGGAGCGTTGCCGGCTAGGTCGGCACGGAAGTGGGCGCGTGGAAACAGGAGTTCGGCCGCGCCGATGTCGCAGAGGACTTCGATCCCCGGATCCGCAGCGCGGGTCGCTTCCGGAGGGGTAGCGGGGTCGCACCTGTACTGAGACGCCGTGCTGAACCCGGGCAGGAAGGTGTGCTTGACCTCGTGGAAGGCGGTAAACCTCTTCTTGCCCCACGGGTCTGCGGAGCGCAGGGTCATCAGCAGGCCGCTCGGGCCAGGCACAAGGCACCCGGCCCAGGGAATCGGTTCTTCCTCGATCTTGATGATGTCCCGGAGGGACGCGGCGATCTCGTGGCTGATCGGCGGCTCCATGGCCAGCTCGTCCAGCGTGCGCTGGGCGAGTTGCACCACCAGCTGGGCGTCCGGGGTGCCGGGCGAGTCCAGCCGGGCGAGCTCGAGGTCCGAGGGCAGCACGATCATGTTCGCCTACGAGTCTACCGTGTTTCCGATCGAGAACGATAGGGTACAGTCGTTCTCGGTCGGGAACACTCCGGCCTTGCTCATGAACGAGGGGGATTTGCACCATGGGGGTCAACGTCGATGCCATCGAGGTGGTGGCCGAGGACGAGTCGGTCGAGACGCCGGCCGGGGGGCAGGATCGCGGACACCGACGGATGGTGACCGTGGCGAACAAGGACAACGCCGAGACGCTGCGGCTTCGCGTGCCGGTCACGGCCACCATCGACTCGGTGATCGAGGCAATGTACGAGCAGTTCCGCATCACTCGGGGCGCGGACGACCGGCTGACCTGCCGGGGCAATGGGGAAGACGTCTACCAGTACGCCTCACGCACACTGGCCCAGTACCTGGACGAGGGCACGTGCCACTCGCTGCACTGGGTGTTCGTCGGCGGCACCGGCGGTGCCTGACAGATGCTGACCGGCGTTCCCGCCCTCGCCGACGCCGAGATCGCGGCGGCGACGTTCGCCGACCACCTGGCCCGGGTCGAAGCTGGTGAGCAGGCCCGGGCCAGCGGGTGGGCCTTCACCCGGCTCGACCCGCTACACGTGGTCGTGACGATGACCGCGGTCCGCCGCAACGGCGAGGCCGACATCTATCACATCAAGCTCGGCGGGGAGTACTACGACACCTACCCGCCGACCACGTCCTTCGTCTGCCCGCCCCGGCCAGCCGACGGCGACCGGCCGGCCCGAACCGGATGGGAGGAAGCGCCGCCGGGCAGCCGATGGCTGCCGGTAGTCAACGGTCTCGAGTGGCTCGCTGTCCACGGCTCGTACGCGAACTTCGCCGACGGCAGGACCCGCCAATTGGTGTGCTGCTCAATGACCTACGAGTACTACATCACCGGCCACAACCCGACTCCCGGACAGCAGTGGCAGCAGGGACGCCACACCCTCGGCGCGACCCTCAACCGCATCCAGGACGCGCTTACTAGCGCCCGGTACGAAGGGCCCGCGGGTGCTATCGATTCCTGAGCCGGTGTGGTACACCATGCTCCATGCCTTCACCACGGCCCCGCCCGGGCACGAGCGGGTCGCCTACCTCGACGGCATCCGGTACCGAGACCGCTCGGGGGCGGTGAAGGCGGTGGTGACCACGGTGACCGTGCCGGACGCGGTGACCAGCCCGGGCAACTACACGGTCAGCGCCGCCGCGATGGCGCAGGCCGGCGAGCACTTCGAGAGCATGGGCCTGGTCAGGCTCGCCCAGGTCCACACGCACGGCAACTTCATGCTGGACCACTCGGACCGGGACGACCGGCGCGCCTACAGCCAGCTCGACGGTGCCCTTTCGCTGGTCCTGCCACAGCACGCCACCGGCCGGCCGACCCCATGCCAGGCAGGCGTACACCTGCGGGAGCCGGCCGGGTGGCGGCGGCTCGCCGCCCAGGACGTCAGCGATGTCGTACGGCTGATCCCCGGCCTGATCGACCTGAGGAGCACCTCGTGGAACGCATCTCCGATCGGCACGAGGGCAACCTCGGCGGACGACTCGAACCATTCATCAACACCAAGACGGCGACGGTGGCGGTGGAGGTGGCCGGTGATGCGCACCTAGCGGCCACTCAGCACACCGCCTGGATGCTTATCAACCTGCTCACCCGCGCCGTCGGGGTGGTCAGCGCGGTCCAAGTCGTCTGCCCACCCGACGTGCCGCTCGTCGGCCGGGTTGTGCCCCTCGCGCGGCGCGGTCTCACCCTCGACGAGGCTCTCGTCGAAGGCGGACGGGCCATCGGCGCCGCCCCGGTTCACCCGGCGACGTCACGCTCCGCGGCCGACACGGTCCTGGTAGTTGGTGCCGCAGAGAGCGAGCCGACCGCGGATGCGCCTGTGTTGCGGTACGTGGGCGGATGCGGTTGGTGGGGTGGCATCAGCAACCACCCTCTGCCCACTCCAGAGGACGCGGGCGAGCTGCCCTACGGCCCCTATGCAGCTGCGTCCTTGGCCGTCGGAGAGGTCTACCTCCGGGCGCGGCTCCCGAGGCAGGCCGTCACCTCGAACGCGACGTACGGCTGGGACTGCTGGTCTCAAAGCCTCGCCGCTGAACCGAATCCTTCGGCGCTCACCGCCCTTCCCACCCTCGACCTGACCGGCACCGCCCTGGCCGGAGTCGGTGCGGTCGGGGCCATGTGGGTCCACGCCGTCTGGGCGACATCCGGCCTGACCGGCGACGTGATGCTGGTCGACGCCGACCCCAGGGGCGTCACCACCACCAACCTCAACCGCTGCCCCATCTTTGGCATCGGCAGCCTCCACAAGCCCAAAGCGCAGGAGGCGGCCCGCACCGCGGCTGACGCCACCGTGAGATGGAAGCCGCACCACGGCCGGTTCGAAGACCTCAACATCACCCCAGCCCTGCTGATCTCCGCCGTCGACACCAACCGCGCCCGGCAGGCACTCCAGCACAGGTACCCACCCAGGATCCTGTCCGCCAGCACCCTCGACTTGCGCGCCGAGGTCCTGCGTGCCGGGCCGCCCGGCCAGGGCGCCTGCCTACGCTGCTACAACCCACCCGAGGCGTACCACGGCGACGACGACCGCCGAGCTGCCGTGCGCGCGGGCGGCCCCCAGGCCGTCGCGAACCTGGCCGCTGCTGCCGGAGTGACCAATGCGGACGTCCAGAGGTGGCTTGATCGCGGCGAATGCGGCGAGGTCGGCGACAGACTGTTGAACACCCTCAGGATGCAAGAGCCAGAACCACCCGCACGCTTCGCAGTTGGCTTCACTTCCGCCATGGCCGGCGTGATGCTCGTCGCCGAGACGATCAAGACCTTGCTGCAGCAGCCGCTCACGACCGAGCCGGCCGACGCAAACAACGCCACCTTCCAGTTCCTTCGTCCCACAGCAGCCGTCAATGCCGCTTATCCCTTACGCCGCGACCCCCGTTGTCCGGCATGCTCTTCGACGAACCCGGCAACCCAGATCTGGCGGGATCGTGCGACATGCCTGCAGCAGGAGGAAGATCAGGGTGGTCCAGCGTGAAACCGGGTTACGGCGCGGCGGGTCGGAACCTGTCGCCGGAGGGGTGAGGGGAAACTGCCGTCTGGGACGGCCCGGCCGGAGCGGCTCGACATTCGGGTCGCGGATCAATTGAGCTGACCGCTGGTGACTGCAGGGGCCCAGTGATCGCTAGGGAGGGTCCCTTCGGATGCTGCCCAGGCACCGAAGTTAGTCGCTAGCAGTTCGCCGTCGCGGCGGTGGATGACCGTGACGCTGCGGGCGAAGCGGGCCAGGAAGGTGGCTTCCTCCACGGCGGTGTTGCCGCCGTGGAGGACGGCGATGTCCTGGCCGCGGAAGAAGAACCCGTCGCAGGTGGCGCAGCACCGTCATGCCGGCTGCAGCGCCAGAGACGTCCCGCATGTCGGACAGGAAATACCGACCAGCGTGCAGTCGATCGCGCACGGGCTCCAGTCCCGACAGCGGTGGCATTCCCTGTCTGGATTGTGCTGCATTATCGCCGAGCGCCTGCAGTTGTTGCAGATCCACCAACTGTCCGCCGGAGCCATGGGCTGCGGAACCTTCAGCAGGTGAAACGATCCCCGGACGGTGTAGTGGCGTCCGCCCGTCAGCTCGATCGACCCTTCGTGCAGGACGCCGGCTTCGTAGTCGGCGGTCCGTTGGGCGATCTCGGTCCCCTCGCGACGAACGGCTTCGACAGCCTGCGCAACGTCTGTACTGGAGATCATCCATCGGCCGGAGACCTTGACTACCGGTACTCGCTGGCCGCCCATGAATACAGTTCCGTCTCGATGCGCCTGGTCGCGGTACCAGGAGTACGCGTTTCCGCCGCCGAAAATCGCTACGCCCTCGGTCAGCGGGATGAGATCAGGTAGCGCACTCATGATCCGCCCACTTCCCTTCCAGGTTCCTCGAAGCCGGCTGAGGCCACCAGCAAGGCCACGGTATGCCGGGCCACCGACAGGAGACCGGGTCGGGACGAGAGCCTTTAGGGGCTTCCGTCCGGGACGTCGGCTGTCGATCGACGGCCGCCGGCAGCTTCCCGCATGACAGCGGCGCTCCGCCTTCACACGGCGATGAGCCAGGAGGCCGAGGTCGACGGCAATCAGCTCGCAGCCGCCCTGAACGAGCGGGTCTTGTGCTCCCCACAGGTGTGGTGCTGCCCTCGCAGGAAGAGGTGCAGCAGGCCGGTTCGGCCGCCTCGCCGGACCGGGCTGCCACATTACCGCCGTGTTCAGCTCCATCGCGTACGCCGTGCCCCTTACTGTCGGGTGGTGCAGCGATGGGATTCGCTCAATGAGCGGCAGCTCGACCTGCTTCGCCGGATCCACGGCGGCGATGACCTCAGCGGCCCGGACGGCGTCGAGTACCGCCGGTCGGCGCGTGCGCTTCAGGACCGGAACCTGGTGACGGTGACACGCAAGGCAGGGGTGTGGAGGGCGTGCTCGACCGATGCCGGTCGCTTCTACCTTGAGCATGGCCACCATCCCGATCATCCCGACCACCGTGCTTCCCTCCCGCGATCCGAGGCCCCGGCACCCGGCGGCATCGCCGGCGGCGCTTCGTCGGCGGAACTGCTGCGATCGGCTCGCGAACTGCTCGACCGCCTGCAGCACGCGGGCGGCATGGTCCGTATCGAGAGTCCCGACAGTGGAACGCGGGCTCGGTACCGCCGGATCATTCACGCGTTCAAGCAGCAGGGACTTGTGCCATCGGGTCACCATCTGCGCCACACCGGCCGCGACGCCGGGGACATCGTCATCCGCCTGTACACCGACGCCGGTCCGGACGAGACCGACTGGAACCGGATCCGGCTCAACACCCGACGTGTCACCACCGACCCGCATCTGGCGTTCAGCGCCCTCGAAGCCGATCCGACCAACCTCGCCGTCAGCCCGGACTCACTGGCCCGGGCGTTGCTGCTGATCCGGCAGCTCGCCGGCGAGGCGGCCCGGCGTGGGCACCGGCTCGGGGTCAACACCAAGGCGAAACACCCGCGGATGTTCCTCCAGGCCGGGCAGGTTCGACGCACGGTCACCCTGACCGAGGAACGCGACCAGGTCCCGCACGAACCCACCGCCGAGGAGCTGAAGGTGCTGCGCCTGCGGCCGTGGATGAAACCCGCGGAGTTCGACGTCGTCGACTCCGGCAGGCTCCGCTTGGAGATCACCCGGGCCGGCCACGACAACCGGGACACCTGGACCGACACCGTCCGCCTACGTCTGGAACAGCGCGTCGCGCAAATCATCCAAGAGTTCGAGGCTGGCGTCACCACCGACGAACAGCAACGGCGAGCAGCCGAAGCCGCGCGGGAGAAAGCCGCGGCCGAACACCGGCGGCGGCAGGAGGAAGCCGCGGCCGAGCGCAGACGGCAGGAGGAGGCGACCCTCGCGAAATGGCACGCCGCGATGACCGACGCCCGCGTCCGGGCCGCCGACACCATCCGCGCGGAAACCTTCCGCAACGCCTACCAGGCCTGGAACACCGCAGCTGACATCCGCGCGTTCTGCACCGCCCTCGAACAAGCGGCCCAGGGGCGCACCGGCGCCGGCGGGCACCTCGCCAGCTGGGTCGCGTGGGGCAGGGCCGCCGCCGACCGGATCGACCCCATCCACAATCCCCGCGTGCTAGCTGACATCAACTACAACCCCGAACCCGGACCCGACGACCTGCGCCCGTTCCTCGGTGACTGGAGCCCCCACGGACCACGCAAAGAGCACCGCCCTGATCACGACCGGCAGGCCCACGCCGCCATCCGCCGACAGGCCGAATCCTGGCACCACGGGCTGCTCGACCGCGGCGCCTGAAGTGCGTCCACCTCAACCGCCACCACACACCGACCGGATGCGCACGAGCCCGCGCCGGAACCTGCCGCCATCGCGGCGCGAACCGCCACCACGACCCGGTACCACGCAACAAGCGACGCTCACCCGAAGGACGGCTGGATGAGAATCGAGCCCTCCCGCTTCACCGTCGGCGACGAATGGGCGTACCGGCAGTCGGACCACGCACCGTCCGAACGCGTCCGCATCCTGGCCGTCGAGCCGAAGAAGAACAGCGCCCGCCTCGAGATCAGATTCCTCGACGACCCCGGCGAACGGGTCGAGAAGGTCCCCGGGTCGCGGCTGCGGGTGCTGTGGAGCGAGGTCGGGACCTTCGACGCGCTGATGGCGAACTGGCAACGCATCGACGATCTGAGCCTCGATCGTACAGAGGAAGCCTGCGTCGAGGAAATCTTCAGCCTCCTGATCAGCGATGACGTAGCCGAACTGCTCTGGTCCCCGGTGTCATGCGCCACCGACATCCGCGACAGGGCCCGGCTGAGCGAGATCATCGACGGCCCGACCGACGACATCCTCGCCTCGGCCCAATGGTTCGACCACGACGGCCGGACCACCCTGTCACCGGCCGGCACCCTCCAGCTGGTCGAAGCCGCATGCCGCGCCCACCCGACCCAGGTCCTCAACCTCGTGATCGAGCAGGAAGCCCAGTCCCGCCACAAATGCAAGTTCGGCGACGAGCACCGCGTCGGCCGCGACAACCGGTCGACGACACCGGAATGGGAGTACGACTGGTACCGCCGCCACGACCGGCCCCGTCACGAACTACTACGCCAGTGGTGCGGCCACCGGGCAGTCACCCACCACGAACGGTTCCTCGCCGCCGAAGCCGAAACCCACCGCCTCGACATCCTGATAACCGACCTCCTCAAGGCCCTGGACACCCTGGGCGAACACGAACAGGCCGCCCGCTTCGCCGAGGAACACGAACGCGATCGCATCACACCCCACACGATGCGCCCCGTCGTCGAACGCCCCCTACACCCCTCCGAGATACCCGTACGCGAGATCAAGGTCAGGAGCCGCTGGTGGTGAACCCTCCTGAAGGCGTTGCCCCAGCTGGCTTTGGTCGGACCACGGCATCGAGGCCAGGCCTAGACCACGGACGCCTCCGACGCCAGGCAGCCCTGTCGTGCCGCCCACGCACTCAGGAGTTCCACCTTCGCGGCTCCCACCCCTTCTGGGTGAGTCCGATGGCGTCTAGTACTCCAGCCGCACTTGGCTGAGTCGTTGTCTTCGCTGGTAGTGGCTTGTTTTGGCTCTGAACTGGTGGCGGCGTCGCCACCATGACCATCGATCGATATGGTCGCGGGTTCGTTTGTGGGTGATCAGGTGTGCCAGGAGACGTCGAGTCTCGGCGAGGCTGAGGGGGACGAGTTGGGCCCGGTCGGCGGTGCCCCCTTTTGCGCCTCGGTGGCGGTGATGGTGAGGAAGGCGTGGGCGCACATAGCGAGTGTTATGTGGCGGTACCACGCGTCGTAGCGGCGCACCTGGTAGTCGTCCAGGCCGACCTGTCCCTTGGCGGTCTGGAAGCACTCCTCGATGGCCCATCGGGCGCCGGCCACGCGGATGAGTTCCTCGTCGTCGGTGTCGGCCGGTCCGTAGCACAGGTAGTAGGCGTGCTCGGTGGGGTCGGTGATCGAGCGGCGGATGAGCAGCCAGCGGGTGAATCCGTGGTCGGCGGTGCCGGTGTCGGGCAGGGTGGCGACGGCCCAGTCGAACAGGCGGGGCCCCTTGGCGCCGTCGCCGCAGCTGCGCCGCTTCCAGGCCGGTGCAGGGGCGGCGGAGGCCAGCTCGTCGGCGCGGGCGCTGCCGCCGTCGGTGGGGATTTTCTGGTTGCAGGCCACGGCCAGGACATAGCCCATGCGGCGGTTCTGCAGCCACAGCCGGAACTTGCTGTCCTTGCCGTAGGCCTCGTCGGCGGTCACCCACCGGGCCGGCAGCCCCGCGTCGAGTGCGCGGCGCAGCATCTGCAACCCCAGCGCCGGCTTGGTCGCGAACCGCACCTTTGCCGGTACCGCGGCTTCGGTCCGCCGGGCGTCATCGCCGCACCAGCCTTGCGGCAGATACAGCTCCCGGTCGACCAAGGTGCGCCCGCGCACGGACGCGTAAGCCAAAAACACCCCGAGCTGGCAGTTCTCGGTCCGGCCGGCGGTCCCGGAGTATTGGCGTTGGACGCCGGCAGACTTGGTTCCCTTTTTCAGGAACCCCGTCTCATCAATGATCAGAATGCCGTTGGCGTCGCCGAGGTGCTCTGCGACGTAGTCGCGCAGGTCGTCGCGGACCGCATCGGCGTCCCACGCCGACCTGTTGAGCAGGCGTTGCATGCCGTCAGGTGTGTTCTCCCCGGCCGCCTCGGCCAGGGTCCAGCCATTCTTACCGGCCAGCGGCGACAGCAGGCCCAGCACGTACGCCCGGGCCCGCCGGCGCGGCTCCACCCGCCGAAACCGGCCAGCGATCCGCGCCATTAGGTCATCCAGACCTGCCGCCCACCCCGAAAGATCGTCCACCGCCACAAGTGCGGCAGTCTACGGTGGACGATCGTGTACTCTGACGCCTGATCCGCATCTGCGGTCCTAGCTGCGCAAACACGGTCAACGGAAGTGCGGCTGGAGTACTAGACCGCCTCACCGACCTCGATGAACCCCCGGCGTCCATTGAGGTCGCCAACCTGCTCAAGGCCGGCGGCGACGCGGTACTCGGTGCCGCCCTGGCCCGGTTGGTGGACCGCGACACAGGCGACGACCATCCCGGCGATGCGGCATCGGACCGCCCGGCCCGACGCCGTATCGAACTCCTTGCACGCGGCGCGGCCGTCCGGTCCAGGAGCCAGCCAGCCGGGGCCGACCGGGCTGCACTGGTCAACGCGGCACGCCGGTACGTTCGGCTCGGGTACCGCCAGATGCCGGTGACACCCAGCCCAGTTCCGAGAAACTGTCCTGAGTGCCGGTAGGGGGCACGATCTGTTCGGTGCCGAAATCAGCCGGAAGTAATCTCGATTGGGACGGTCACGCCGACCTGTTGAGCAACCGGTGTCCAGATGTCGACATCTTGGTCCGGAGTTTCGATGGACACCACGAGGGCGTAACGGACGCCGAGGTCGCTGCGGTCGCGGTTCTTGTTCTCTTTCCACCAGCCGGTTACGGGGTAGACGGCGAGGGCACCGCGGTTGGCGAGGTCGGCGGCTGTGCCTTCCCATATGTCGGCGTGCAGGGAGCCCGGGGTGCGTAGTGTAGGTCCGAGGCACCAGCGGCCGGTGTCGTCCGCGCTCGCAGGACGGTTTTCCTCCTCGGCGAGGGCGCGCTGGTTGAGCCGTTTACGGAAGTCGTCTGTCGATTCCGTAGCGCGGCGCACGTCGAAGCGTAAATTGTGTGAGGCGTAGCTGTATCGGCGTTTCCAGCCGCGGCGGCCGGGGTTGGGTTCGATGAAGTAGGACAAGGTGACGCGCATGCGCACTGTGGCATGGCCGAGGTCGGCGAGGATGTCGGCGGGCCACGGCAGGTCGTGCAGATGCATCTCTCGCATGGTCCCGTTGTGGAACGGGTGGATGGTGTCCTGAGCGATGAGGGTGAGCGCGTCGTTGGCGCTACGAGTGGCCCGGTCAAGATCGGGTACGCCCATGCCGTAGCGGCGGTGAACGGCGCGCAGGTCGGCCTTGCTCGTGGCCTGGTCGACGTACTTGCGCATGGCGTCGGTCCATTCGGCGGAGTGCACGATCAAAGCACGCACTGTCTCGGGCCACAGCGAGGGATAGTCGGCCATGATCGAGGCGGCGAGGTGTGCGGCCTGTGCCGTTGCGGCACTGGTAGCGCAGGTGACGGTCAGTAGCCGACTATTTGTGAGTGGCGCCTTGGTAGTGAGCAGTTGCAGCTCTTCAGGGGTGTCGAAGCTAGTGCCGGCGGGAGAACGTGCGACGTTGCCGCCTTCGAACACGACGTCTGGCTTGACCGGCCACGCGGAGTGATACGCGACGGACGTGCGTGAGTGCGGTGACAACTCGCCTCGCGCGGCGAGGGGTGTCCAGCCGGCCCAGTGGGAGCTGGCGGTGGACAAGCTGTCCATCTGTGTGTAGGCGCCTACCGTGAGGGCGTTCCAAGCCTGTGCGGGGTTTTGGACGGCCTCGAGGTCACTGCGCTGCAGGTGGTCGTCCTGAAAGTTAGCGGGATTTACGTTTCCGGCGGAGACAAGGAACAGCCGGTGCGCGTCGCTGTCGGCGTCGTCGAGGAACACAAGCCCGTCATCGACCGTCGCGATGGAACGGCCAGCGGCAAGGGCATCGATGGCGGCGGACCAGGACGTCGGTTGGCCGACCATGATCGCCGAGCTTGTTCCAGGATTGGCGGTAGTGTCGTTCGCGGTGATCGCCAGGGAGAAGGCCCGGTGTCGTCGTGGTGCAGTGATTTCCGCCAGGCTGGTGGCCGTAGCGGTGACGGCGCCGTACAGTTCCGGCGGATTCGACGCTGGTGGGGGCGGGGCGAGTTTGACCGACTCGAGGCGATGGCGCAAGCGAACCTGACCGGTGGCGAGCAGAGCCTCGCCGAGATCGCCGTACAGGGCCAGCCCAGCCATCTCGGTACCGTGCCCACGATGATCATGAGAGCCCCAGGTCGGGTCGCAAGCCTGGCAGTCTGCCGGATCAAGCGAGCCGGCGAGTAGAGGGTGAGCTCGGTGGACACCGGTGTCGAGTACGCAGATGGCGGGCGCGTCCGCGCCGGCCGGCCGCGTGCGCCTCGCCAGCTGATCTACCCACTCCGCCTGCTCGACGGCGGATTCCAGCGCGATGATTTGTGCCAGCTCGTGCGGTCGCCGCAGTTCGGCGAGGTCGTCTAGCACGCCGAGCGCGCCGGCCAGCTGTTCTACTGTGGCTTGCGCGAGGACGACTATGCGCTCGCTGAAGCCAAGGGTGCGGGAGCCGAGTCGGACGCCGGCCTGTTGGGCGAATTCCTGGAACCGGCCCACCTCGTTGCCGTCGCGTCGTCGCAGCCACACTTCCCACCACACCGTCGCCGTCGGCTCGGGAAACGCGTCGGGTGGATCCGTCCAGAGCGACTCGATCGTTGCCAGACCGATTGCCTGGATTCGGTCGACGAGGTTGCGGTTCCTCGGCTTGTCCTGCTCGGCCGTCTCTGCGTACTGCTGGAGGCGGGACACGAAGTACCCGAGGGTGCCGTCGGGCACGAACACCGTCGCGTACTCCACCACCCCGCCGGTGGTAGTCACGTCTTGAACGGACACCAGTTCTGGATGCACTTGACCGGCGCGAGGGTCCAGCGACTCCACGGCCAAGTGCACGTCGGGGAAGCTCTCGAACGTGAGGTACACGCCGTCCACCGCGCCTGAGATTGCGTAGTCCCGCTCGGCGCGTTGCTCCGTGGCTGCGCTCTCTGCTCGATGGAGCTGCTCTTGTAGTTGGCTCGCGTGTCGCTGCCGGTCCGACGGTGCCGGTACCTGCTCGCCGCCACCGCCGCCCACTGGTCGACGGTAGGGTTCAGCAGCCGCGCCGGCGCGCAGGATGAGGTGGTGGCGGTTCCGAGCTGGCATGGTTACGAAGCGCTCGGGGCGGCGTTTCGTCGTTCCTGGAGAGCCGCAACCAACGTGGCGGTGGTGATGTGCTGCTGACCGGACAGGACGGCCTCCTTTGCCGCCAACTCGCAGGCGATCGTGACCTCGGCGTGGCTTAGCCCGGCGGCCGCTTGGTCGACGCGGTCCCAGGCCCACCGTCGTGGGCTCATCGTGGCGAGCCGGTTGCGGATCACCGCGCGTGCGACGTCGGGTGTTGGTAGAGGGTAGTCCACCACCAGGTCGAACCGGCGGAAGAAGGCGCGGTCGAGAAGCTGCGGGTGATTCGACGCTGCGACAAGCAGACTCGGCGAGTCAGGTTGGTCGAGGAACTGCAGGAACGAGTTGAGCACCCGGCGAATCTCGCCGACGTCGTTGCCGATCGCGCGCTCACCGGCGAGCGCATCGACCTCGTCGAAGAGATAGACGCCTCGGGTCTGGGCGAGGGCGTCGAAGATGAGACGCAGCTTCGCGGCCGTCTCGCCCATCATCTTTGTGATCAGGCCGTCGAGGCGGATGGTGAACAACGGTAGCCGAAGCTCGCCGGCGAGCACGTTAGCAGTCATCGTCTTGCCAGTACCGGGAGGGCCGATGAGTAGCAGTCGCCGCAGCGGGTGGAAACCCTTCTCCCGAAGACGGTCCTGCTGGCGTTGTTCGAGCAAGGCGCGGTCTAGCCGTTGGCGTACGCCCGCCTCCAGACAGAGGTCTGTTAACCGGCTGTCGGGGTAGGCGACGGTGAGTAGGTCAGCCAGTTCACCTCGTGGACGAGCCACTGGTACCGGTCGACCCAAATGGGCGGCGCCAGTGTGGGTGCGAAGGCCGTCTACAAGTTCGCGCATCTCTTGCGCGAACTTGCCCTGGCCGCTTCGTGCGGCGTGCGCGGCAACCTGCAACGCCACAGAGTAGAAGCGCGCGTCGTCGCCCTCACCATGGCTCCTGACCAGGGCTTTTACTTGATCTGCTGTTGCCACCCGACTGTCACCTCCCTTCCCCCGACGTGGTCTTCTCACGCTCTGCATACATCGTGCCCGGCCTGATGGGTAGCGGCTGACCGGGCGGCAACGCTGGCTGCCTTCTGTCGCCTCCCAGGCAATCATTCGCGCTGGGCCGTGAGTGGTAAATCTTGACTGGTAAAATTTTATCACTATCCTGAAACCTGTGCCAGTAGGGCGCGCCAAGAGAGACGAGAGCCGGTTCCGTGATCAAGCGAACCGGCTAGCGGTGCGGCTGCGGTCGCTACGCATCGAGCGAGGCCTGACTCAGGAGCAGTTGGCCGCTCGCGCACGGGTGGCCGTCTCGACTCTGAGAAAGATCGAATCAGGGCAGGTAGTCGAGCCCGGCTACTTCACCGTGCTATCGCTGGCGTCGGCATTGGGGCTCGGGCTAGGTGAGCTGCAGGACTGATCGCTCGGGTGCCCCTCATGCTTGAAGGTGGGTAAGACGGCGAGCGGGGGAAGTAGGAACCCAGCGAACCGCGCTACATCGAGCATCAAGCTCCCACATCGTGGGAGACCACGGCACTACCTGGGAGCTCCTGTCCGCTCCGCAGGCCCGCCCCCTGCTGAACTCCGTCCGGCCGCGTGACCTGGCCGGGCGCACCCGCCGCCGACTCGCCTCCGAGCTGATCACCGAGCTGGTCCAGGTCGACCAGGAGGGGCCGGTGCCGTTGAGGTCCTGCAGGGTGCTGCCGTGGTCTCGACGAGCTGGGTCAGTTCCTTGTTCGCCTTGATCGTGGAGCCCGCCTGATCGGCGACGTTGCGGACATCAGCCGCTTCGCCACCCGCGGGCACTTCGCCTCCTGGAACGGCACCTCACCCCTGGCGGCCGTGCGGGGCCGACCCCGGACCGTGCCGTTCGGTCGAGCCGTCCGACGTGGGCCGGGTCGGCGCACAGTTGCGCGGCGCCGGTTGCGCCGCCGGAACAGATCTTTGTCACCCCGGTCGGGGAGCCGCCAGGCAGCGGATGCCTGGCCGGCCCGGGTCGGCGCGCCGAGGTCGCGACCGCCCGCGGTCGGATCGCTGCCCTGGCGCACAGGGCAGATCAGCAGGGCGGAAGTCAGATGGCCGGACGGTGCAACTGTCACCACTGACCTCGCCCGGGGGCCGACGGTTCCGCCGCCATCCGTGCGGGGCGCCGACCCAGGTCAGCGGCGGCCGACCACCCCCGCCCCGACCCTGGGAGGGAAGATCGACAGAATTGGCCCACAGTAGACAGTGATCGACGACTGGCCAGCGGGCACCTCAACCATGATCCGGACCAGGCGACGCGAAACGCACTGGTCAGCACGCACCCGCACGAACCCCGCCCAGACGGCACGGCGACAACGGAGCACCATCGGAGCACCGTGGTCCCGCATCTTGGAAGATCGCAGCACATCGTGGGAAAGAATCAAGGCCGCGACCGACGTTTCCGCTGGTCACGGCCTTGATTGCTTGTGCGCCCGAAGGGACTCGAACCCCTAACCTTCTGATCCGTAGTCAGATGCTCTATCCGTTGAGCTACGGGCGCCTGGTGCTCGGCCAGTCTACACAACCGGCTTTCGCGCGGAGACTCCGGGATTCGAACCCGGGAGGGGCTTTAAGACCCCAACCGCATTAGCAGTGCGGCGCCATAGACCAGACTAGGCGAAGTCTCCCTGGTGACCCACGAGGTCACCGCGCCCGAGGATACAGGTCCGTACCCGCCCGGGGCAAAGCGACTATCGGACCGGCCGCTCCGACCGCGTTTTCGTCGTGTGCCAGATCACGCCCACGGCTACGCTCCATCGATATGCAGGAGCAGCCGCCGAGCGATCCGCCCCGTCGCGAGCCCGCCCCCAAGGCCCGGCGGAGCCGCTCCCCACGACCGACGTTCAACCCACCGACACCGGAGCCCGCCGCGGAGAACGCGACGAGCGACACACCGCCGCCCCGGCGTCCGCGCCGGGCGGCGCCCACTGTCGTCTTCCAGCCGCCGACGCCGGCCGCCGACGCACCGCCGGCGCCGCGCCCGCGCCCGGCCGCCGATCCCTCACCAACCGATCCGGGTACGCCCGGCGAGCACGCCGCTCCGAAGGCTTCTGTCGACGGCCCGGGTACGCCGCCGAAAGAGACGTCCACGACTCCCTCGGGCACGACTGCCGGAGAGCCGTCGCCGAGCGTCGGGGAGGGCACGCTCCCGGCCGATGAGAGGCCCGTCACAGCAAAGCAGCAGCAAGCCACCGAGCCTCCGGCCGGGCCGGTCTCCCCACCGGCCGGGGAGGAAACACCGAAACGGGCGCGCCGCGCTCCCGCCGCCAAGAAGGCCGCCCCGGTCGCGAAGAAAGCGGCCCCAGTTGTGAAGAAGGCTGCGCCGGCGGTCAAGAAGGCCACTCGGAAGGCGTCGCCTCCGAAGCAGGAGACGGCGATCAGCACGACGGAGCCCACACCCACCGAACGGCAGCCCGACGGCACCGAGCCGGTCACGGCGGAGCGTCCCGTCACCGCACCTTCGCCCGGACGGACCCGCCGGACCACGAAAGCCGCCCCAGCGGCGGCGATGGCGATCCCGGCAACGGCGAGTCCAGCCGCCGCCGACACCACGACACCCCACGCGAAGCAGTCCGACGAGCCGACGCACGGCACGGTCGTCGAGCGGGCACCCGCACAACCCGACGTCGCGCGTACCCCGGTGGAGGGCTGGCGGGCGGTGGGGCCGCAGCTGCGCGACCACCCCGGGTTCGCGCCGGAGCTGCTGGCCCTGGCGGCGGTCGACGCGCTCGGGCCGCGGGCCGCGGCCTGGGTGGAGCAGGTCCGGCGGGCCTACCCGGAGGCGGACGCCGACGGGGTGGCCCGGCTGGCGACGCGGCGGTTCGTGCGGATGGCCGGTACGGGTGGGGCGCTCGCGGCGGGTGCCGGGTTGTTCGCGCCGGTCGCGGAGCTGGCGACTGTGCTGTGGACGCAGGCGAACCTGGTGTTGCATCTGGCGGCGGCGTACGGGCGGGATCCGTCGCATCCGGATCGGGCGGCCGAGCTGCTGGTGCTCACGTTGGTGCACCCGGACGACGGCACCGCGCGGGCGGCGCTGGCGGCGGCTCGGGCGGCTGATGCTCCGGCGGAGGGTCCGTGGGGGCGCGTGGCGGAGGCGGCCTGGCGGCTGGCGACGCCGGTGGCCGCGCAGGCGGGTGGCTGGCTCGGGCTGCGGTTGGCGGCCCGGTTGCTGCCGGGCGCAGCGGCGCTGGCGGCCGCGACCGGCGGTACGGCGAGGGCCGAGCGGGTGGCCGCGCGGGCGGTCGCCCGGTATCGGGCGTGATCGACACCACTTCGGCGAGCCGGCGCGGTCAGGCGGGGCCCGATGCCGCCACTTCCCCGACCTGAGGGCGGACGGAACGCGTGCGGTCAGAGCCAGTCGAACCAGGACTTCGGCAGCATCGCGTAGCCGACGAACGCGAAGATGTCGAGCAGCGTGTGCGCGACGATCAGCGGGGCGACCCGGCGGGTACGCAGGTAGAACAGCCCGAAGATCACGCCCATGACGGCGTTGCCGACGAACGCGCCGAAGCCCTGGTAGAGGTGGTACGAGCCGCGCAGCAGCGCGCTCGTGGCGAGCACCGCGCCGATCCGCCAGTTGAGCTGCCGCAGCCGGGTGATCAGGTAACCGACCACGATCACCTCCTCCAGCACGGCGTTCTGCACGGCGGCGAGGATCAGCACCGGCACCGTCCACCAGAGGTCCGGCAGCGCGGCCGGGACCAGCGTGGCGTTGAGCCCGAGCTGCGCCGCCGCCCAGAACAGCGCCAGCCCGGGCAGGCCGATGAGCGCGGTCAGGCCCGCGCCCCGGGCCAGGTCGGAGGCGGGCCGGCGGAAGTCGACGCCGAGCGTCCGTGCCGGGTCGCCGGGGTCGCGCGCCAGCAGGTGTACGGCGAGCAGTACCGGCAGCAGCGCGAAGACGATCCCGAGCAGCTGGTACGTGAGGTCGAGGTACGGCCGGGCCGACGCGGAGGTGTTCAGCGCTGCGGTCTGCTTGGACAGTCCGCCGGTCGCGGTCAGCTTCGCGATGAGCGAGACGAGCGCGTACACGGCCGACTGGCCGAGGGACAGACCGAGCACGAGCAGCGTCTCGGTGCCCAGCATCCGGCGGGAGACCGGACGGGCCAGCTCGTCAACCGTCACCGGACCATGAAAGCACTTCGGCGACCGGGCCGGACGGTCGCACAGCCTGTGCGACCGGCGTACACGCTCCGTGGACATTCTATGCGGGCCGATCCGCCCGTACGGAGAAGGAGCGTGCCCCTGTGGAGAACTTCGCGCGGCTGCTGAAGGAGAGCTGGACCCTGGTCGAGGAGCACCGGGAGCGGCTCAGCGGTCACTTCTACGCCCGGCTGTTCCTCCTCGACCCGGAGCTGCGCAAGCTCTTCCCAGTGCAGATGAACGGCCAGGGGGACCGCATCCTGGAGGCCATCGTCACGGCCACCCAGACGGTGGGCGACCCGGAGAGCTTCGACGAGTACCTGCGCGCGTTGGGCCGCGACCACCGCAAGTACCACGTGTCGGCCGAGCACTACGCGACGATGGGCGTCGCGCTGCTCGACGCGCTGCGCAGCACCGCCGGGGACGGCTGGAATCTGGAGTACGACCAGGCGTGGCGGGAGGCGTACGCGGGCATCAGCGAGCGGATGCTGGCCGGCGCGGAGGCGGACGAGAACCCGCCGTACTGGCACGCCGAGGTGCTGACCCACGAGCGGCACGGCCCGGACACGGCGGTGCTGACCGTCCGCGCGCTCCAGGATCCGCTGCCGTGGCGGGCCGGCCAGTACGTGAGCGTGGAGGTGCCGCGCTACCACCCGCGGGTGTGGCGGACGTACTCGGTGGCGAACGCGCCGAACGAGGAGAACGTGCTGGAGTTCCACGTCCGGACGCCACCGGGTGCGGCCGGTTGGGTGTCCGGCGCGCTGGTGCGCCGTACCAAGCCGGGTGACCTGCTGCGGGTGGCCGCGCCGATGGGTTCGATGACGCTGGACCCGGAGTCCACCCGGGACGTCCTCTGCGTGGCCGGCGGGGTCGGCCTGGCGCCGATCAAGGCGCTGGTGGAGGAGCTGACCCGGGTCAACCGGACCCGCTGGGTGCACGTCTTCTACGGCGCGCGCCGCCCGGACGAGCTGTACGGGCTGCCCGGCCTGGAGGACCTCGTCGCGTCCCACCCGTGGTTGTCGGTGACGCCGGCGTGCAGCGAGGACCCGGACTTCGGCGGCGAACTCGGTGACGTCTCCGAGGTGGTCACCCGGTACGGCCCGTGGACCACGCACGACTGCTACGTCTCCGGCTCGGCCGCCATGGTCCGGGCCACCCTGCGGGCGCTCGCCGCCGACGACGTCCCGCCCGACCACATCCGGTACGACACGTTCGGCAACCTCTGAACCTTGCTCCCCCCGAGCCGGGTCGCGTGCCCCCGCCCCCTGGGGCACGCGACCCGGCCCCCCGTTTCTCAGTAACGCCAGGGGGTGCCGGTCTCGCGGTACTCCTCCACGGGCACGAGCGGCACGCCGGGTGCCATCCGGTCGACGTAGAGCCGCCCCTCCAGGTGGTCGATCTCGTGTGCGACCAGCCGCGCCATCGCGTACTCGTAGGACGTGATCACCCGGCTGCCGTCCCACAGGGCGTGTTCCACGTCGATGCGCAGCGGCCGGGGCACAAGGCCGCGGTGGTCGAAGAAGGACAGGCAGCCCTCGTACTGCTCGTCGGTCTCGGTGGCGGCGTCCACCACCCGAGGGTTGAGCAGCACCACCGGGTCGGCCGCCCGGTCGGCCGGGCGCACGAGCGCCGCGGACCAGCCGATGCCGAGCTGGGGCGCGGCGAGGCCGACGCCCTTGCTGAACGGGTGCAGCTCGTCCAGGCGGACCAGCATCGCGGCGAGCCGGTCGATCACCTGCCGGGCGTGCTGTTCGTCGGCCGGCAGGTCGAACTGGCGGGCCCGCTGCCGCAGCAGGTCGTCGCCGCGCTGCACGATGCCCACTGCGCGCATCCGGTCGCTGGCCCGTACCCGGGCGCCGCCGGTGGGCGCGCTGTCCGGTTCGGCGTCCGGCTCGGGGCTGCGGAACCGCCATTGCATCCGGTAGCGGGCGTTCAGCGGCGGGTCGTCGGTCCCCCAGTCGAAGACCACCCGGCCGCCGTCCGCCGAACGCTGGATCGGGGTACGCAGCGGCCCCTCCTCCGCCGACAGCGAGGTCTCCGCGCCCCACACCTTGGGGTCGAGGTCCGCGGGCAGGTCGAGCCGCACCGCCAGGTGCCGGGTGGGCAGGCGTACGGCCCGTTGGAACCAGGGGCCCCACTTGTCCCGGCCGACGCGGTACGCGTACTCGATGGTGACCCGGTCGCCGGGGTAGAGCGGGAAGCGTCCCTCGTCGTTCTCGAACAGCAGCCAGATCTCCTTGAACGCGTCCCGGTCGTGTTTGGCCCGCCAGTGCATCGGCTCGCGTCCGTTGCCGTCGTCCCGGTACGCGGTGAGCTGCAGCTCGGCGAAGGTCAGCGGGTGTTCCCGGTGGTGCCGGTTGGATCGGCCCGGGTCGTTGGGGTAGCGGTCGACGGCGACCCGGACCAAATAGCGGGTGACCGGTTCGGTGCCCGCGTTGTACAGCTCCCGCCGGATCGCGCAGTGGTAGCCGTCCCCGGTGTGGGTGAGCGTGGCCATCTCCCGTTCCACCACGAGGCCGGTCCCCGGGGGCAGCCACTGGCCGGGCACGGGTGGGTCGCGGTGCGCGGCGCTGGTCCGGCCGTGCCGCAGCTCGTCGTACTCCCGGAAGCGCTGCCAGATCGCGCCGCTGGCCTCCAGGACGGCCTCGGCCCGGCGGGCGAAGTCCTCGGTGGGCCGGTGCCGGCGCCCTTCGACGTGACTGACGTAGGACGGGTCGAAGCCCATCATCGTGGCCAGTTGCTTCTTGGACAGCCCTCGGCCGGTCCGGTGCCGGGCGAGTTCGGCCGCGAACGAGTCCGCGGCACGCTCGATCGGTGAGGTCGTCATCAGCTTCCTCGTACGCGGGAAGACCATTTTCACGTTGAGTGGCCGAACGTGTACGGAAACTGCCTCGTATTCGACACTCACCTTGACTTTTCAGCGGCGTACGTCGATCCTTACGCCGCCTGCCGCCGGTTCTCCGGCGGCGTTTTCCGTCTCCGAGGCCGGGTAGTACGCGACGGCCGCGGAGTGACGGGGACCTCCCCGCGATACCGCGGCACCACTTCCCCTCCCGCCGGGAGGGTGGTTAGGCTAGCCTTAGCTTGGGTCGACGGCACGCGCCGACCGCAGGGCGACAGGACAGGGGACGGCCAGGTGACTGCGGTGATGCCGGGGCGCGACGCCGCCACCCCGCTCGCCCCTGTGACAGCGACCCTGCGCGCCATGTTCGGCACCGACGACCTGCCCGGGCTCGCACCCGGCCTGCTGGTCCACGACGAGCTGGACCGCTGGTCCCCGGCCACCCGGCTGATCGACGGCACGCTGCTGTCCGAGTTCCTGACCGCCGCCGGCCGCCGCTGGGGCGGCACCCCGCACGCGTGCGCCGCGCTGGCCTGGAAGTCCTACAGCTACTGGACCGCGCTACCCGCGGTGCTCGGCTGGGCGTCCGCCCGCCGGGTGCCGCTGCTCGACCCGGCCGACGTGCTCGTGCACTTCGAGGACCACCACCAGCTCCTCACCTTGGGACTGCGTGCCTCCACCCCGGTGGCGGTGCTGCCGAGCGACCCGCTGGCCCTCGCCGGCGCTCCGGGCGTACGGGTGGTGACGGACGAGGCGGCGCTGCTCGGCGCGCTGCGCGCGGCGCTGCTCGACGCCCACTTCGCCCCGCTGATCGGCGCCATCCAGGGCGAGGTCCGGATCGGCACCCGTACGCTGCTCGGCTCGGTGGCCTCCGGCATCGCCCACGGCATCCTGCGCGCGTCGGACGCGCTGCCCGGCTCGGCCACGGCGGCCGTCGGCACGCTGCTCGACGCGCTCGACCTGAGCGACCTGGTCGAACTGGTGCCCAGCCCGGCCGGCGAGCCGACTGTGCAGCGGCGCACCTGCTGCCTGGCGTTCACGCTGCCCCGGCCCAAGGTGTGCCAGGGCTGCTGCGTCCGCCAGGGCTGACCGCTCACTCGACCAGCGGCCGGACGTCCCACAACCACACCCCGCCGGTACGCCTCGGCGTGATCCCGCTCAGCTCCGTCATCGCCCGGCGCAGCGCGTCGGCCTGCGGCAGCCGGGGGTCGAGGATCACCGCGCCGGCCCGCCAGTAGCGCAGGTCGTCCACGGCGGCCACCCGGTCCTGCGGCGTGATCGGCGGGACCGCGTCGGTGCGCCGTACCGTCTCGAAGAACGTGCTGGTGGGACGCGGCGGCGCGGTGAAGAGGGCGATCCGGTCCCCGCCCGGGCGGGTGTCCGGATAGAGGAAGTAGCCGCGGGCCAGCGGCATGTCCAGCCGGGTCTCGGCGGACCAGCGCAGCGGGACCGCGTACGTGGTGTCGGGCAGCGGCAGCGTGACGATGCTCCGCCCGCCGGCGACGTAGGGACGCCAGGCGCCGGAGGTGACGAACGTCGGAGTCGGGTCGAGGCGCTTCGCGGGCAGCGGGGTGGGCAGGATCGGCAGCAGCGCCATGGCGAGCACTGTGACGGTGGCGAACCGGATCTGGTCGCGCGCGTCCGGGTGCCGTACGGCGAGCCGCCGGGCCCGGTCGGCACCGAACGCGAGCAGCACGCCGATGATCGGGGTGAGCGCGAGCGACCAGCGGGTGGGCACCACCGAGTGCAGGACCGGCAGGTTCTCCAGCGCGGCCCAGGGGCCGGGGACGCCGGTGTCCCGCCCGTCGTAGCGGATCTCCCGGCCGAGCGAGAAGAGCGCGAACACGAGCCCGACCGCTGCCAGCCCGAGCACCACGGCGTTGCGGCGCAGCCACCAGACCAGCGCGATCACCAGGATCACCAGCGGCCAGCCGAAGAACGCGTTCTCCTCGGTGGCGTTCTTCACGAGCGGTTCGCTGCCCCGGGCGTCGCCCGCCACCGACTCCCGCGACCAGGCCACGTACGCGGCGAGGTCGGTGGAGTAGCCCCGGATCAGCGTGGAGAGCCCGCTGTACGCGCCGGGGCCGAAGAACTGCACCCAGAGCGGGTACGCGAGCAGCGCCCCGGCGACCGCCGCGGCGACCCCGAGCCCGGCGGCGAACGGGCGGGCCGCCGAGCGCAGCGCGGGACGGCGGAGCGCCAGCGCGAGCACCACCACGCCGAGCCCGATGGCGGTCATCAGCAGGATCTCCAGGTTGAGGAACGCCTGCCAGACGATCACCAGGCCGAGCAGGACGCCGTTGCGCAGCCACCGGCCGGGTTCGGCCAGGCGCAGCGTCCGCCAGATGATCAGCGGCACCACGTACTGGCTGACGATGTTGGGGTGCGAGTTGGCGTGCGAGATCATCGCCGGCGCGAACGCGCAGAAGGCGGCACCCAGCCAGGCCGGACCGCGGGACTTCACGACAACTCGGGAGAGCAGGAAATACCAGGACACGCCGGTGGCGGCGAGCCCGAGAGTGAGGAAAATCAGAAAGGACCAGCGCGGGCCTACCCAGAGCGTTATCGGGGTCAGCGGCAATGAAACGGATAATACGGACGTATTGGCCATGAGATTGACGACATCCGGCACATTCATCCGGTCCGAGGTGAACGGATAGGCGAAGTCAGTGACGACGCGAGCACCATGCGCCATCATCCATTCGAATTGCGCCTGATCTGTCCGATTGTCCCGGACGCCATTGCGCGGATCGACCCAGAGCCGGGCGGTGACCCAGAACGCGAGCAGCACGAAGCTGAGCACGGCGAGCGCGTCGATCCGCCTACCCTGCCCCGATTTGGCCACGCTCGCGGCGCTTTCCGGAGTAGTCATGACATTTCAGAGCGTAGTCAGGGTATGACGGGCACGTGCAATGTTCCGGGGAATCACGTACTATGTGCCGAGTTCGCCGACCGCCGAACAGGCACCCCTCCGGATCACAATTCGGCCCCCCTCCGTCCCCCGATTTCCCCCTCAGCCATCCAGATGGTTGACTCTGACGGTCCAGGCGCGGGTCAGTCATATCGTGAGGAATCGACGCATGGCAGAAATCACTGGGGATCAGCGCGTCCAGTCCGAGGTGCTCGAAGGCCTGGCGACGGCTGTCAACCACCGGCAGTGGTTCGTCGAGCTGGCGGTGCCCTACCTCGGTGACAACCCGATCGAGATCGGCAGCGGCCTCGGCGACTACGCCTCCGCCTGGGCCGCGTACGCACCCCGGATCACCGCCACCGAGGCCGACCCGGACCGGCTGATCCAGCTCAAGGAGCGGCTGTCCGACCACCCGGGCGTCGAGGTCCGGCAGATGCTGCTCCCGCACCACGAGCGCGGCGACTACAGCGCGGCCGTCTCCTACAACGTGCTGGAGCACATCGACGACCACGTGGGCGCGCTGCGCAGCATGCGGGACCTGGTCCGCCCCGGCGGCGCCGTGGTCATCATCGTGCCGGCGTTCCAGTTCGCCATGAGCCCCGCCGACATCGCCACCGGCCACGTCCGTCGCTACACGAAGAAGACGCTCGCCGCGGCGATGACCGAGGCGGGCCTCACCGTCGAGCGGATCCACTACGCCAACGCGCTCGGCCTGATCGGCTACTTCATGGCCACCAAGGTCTTCCGGCTGATGCCGAAGGAGGGCCCGATGGTGAAGGTCTACGACACCCTCGTGCTGCCAGTCACCAAGGCCGCCGAGCAGCGCGTCCGGCCGCCGTTCGGCCAGTCCGTCTTCGCCGTCGCCCGCGTGTAAGGAAGGGCCCCTTGTTAACAGACGTCTGTTAACAAGGGGCCCTTCCTTACACCTCACTCCTTGATCTGGTACGTCGGGCGGATGACCGCCCGGGCCAGGGTGTGGAACGCCAGGTTGAAGCCGACGAAGGCCGGGCTGGCCCCGGCCGGGATGTCGAGGCGGTCCACGTCCACCGCGTGCACCGCGAACACGTACCGGTGCGGGCGGTCCCCGGCCGGCGGCGCCGCACCGCCGTAGCCGGTGTCGCCGTAGTCGTTGCGGACGCTGAACGCGCCACCCAGGTCGGCCTCACGCACGCCGGTGGGCAGCTCGGTGACGGAGACCGGCACGTTCACCAGCACCCAGTGCCAGAAGCCGCTGCCGGTCGGGGCGTCCGGGTCGAAGCACGTGACCACGAAGCTCTTGGTCTCGGCCGGGAAGCCCGACCAGGACAACTGCGGTGAGACGTTCTCGCCGCCGGTGCTGCCGTGCGCGTACCGCGCGTCCATCGGCTCGCCGTTGTGCACGTCGTCGCTGGTCAGGTCGAACGACGGCACCGTCGGCAGCAGCTCGTACGGGTCCGGGGCGATCGGTCGTTCCAGGGTCATCGAAACGGTCCTTCCGGGTACGCGAATGTCCTGCGCCCCTTCATACCCCGTTGTCCGCGCCACCGTGCTGCCGGCGCACCATCTCGTTGATCCAGACCGGCGCATACGGCGACGTGCATCCAGGCGGCGTCGGATAGTCCTTGAGCACCCCGAGCCGCTCGCCGATCCCGATCGCGCGGTCCCGGTACGCAGGGTGCTCGATCCCGATCTGCGCCAGGCAGTGGTTCATCGCCCACTGGAGGCGCTCCGGCGCGCCCGCCATCTCCGCCTCGATCACGTCGAGCAGGCCGGCCAGGTCCAGCCCTTCCGGATTCCGCGCCACCCGCTCGGTGGTCAGCGCCCAGCCGGCGCTCGCCACCACCGGATCCCTGTCGGCCGACCAGGCCAGGCGCAGTGGCTCGGCGTGCGGGCTCTTCTTCACCACGTAGTTCACGAGCCAGTCGTACACCTTCGGCGTACGCGCCTCGCGCAGCATGGCGTCCAGCTCGTCCCGCCCGTACGCCTTCGGCCGGCAGATCAGCATCGCGAGCAGCCGGGCCGCGCTGTCGCCGGTCGCCCACAGCTCGCGGGCCAACTCCTGCTGCGTCTTCAGCCGCTTCGCGACCGCCCGCAGCTTGCCCAGGTTGACCCCGTGATCGTCACCGTGGCGCTCGTTCACCGCACGGATCTTCGGATCGTCGAGCGCGGCCAGCTCGGCCGTCACCTCAGCCACAGTCGTCGTCTCCGCCACCAGGGCCTCCCGCCGTCGCCGCACCCCGCAGCCTACGACCGGCCCGACGCTCCCGCTGTTCCGCCGCCCCGCCGTTCCTCCTCGGCCGCCCTGCCGTGCCGTTCGCGGTTGCAGATCGACGGTCTGGTGCTCGGCGCCCCAGGAGAAGGGGCATCTCCTGTTATGACTTCTCCCCCCACGATGCGCCGCCAGCGGACAACTCCCGCCTTGGAGGATGGGCTGAGCTGCGTGAAGGGAGATCAGCTACTGGCGGAGGGTGTGGGATTCGAACCCACGAAGACATCGCTGCCTTACCGGTTTTCAAGACCAGCGCCATCGGCCACTAGGCGAACCCTCCCGGCACGCCCCCGAGGGGTGCGCGACCGGGGACCAGTCTGCCACGAACCCCGTACCGGGCAAGCCGCCGTCCCACCTCCCTTGCGCGAATGTGTGCGTGCGGGAGAGCCCGGCAGTGGTGCTGATCAGCGGAATCATGGCAGCCGGCAGGTCCACAGTGGCCGAAGGGCTGGCGTGGCGGCTGCCCCGTGCGGCGCGCCTGCGCGGCGACGTGTTCCGCCGCATGATCGTCAGCGGACCTGCCGGCCATGATCGGCCGGATCCGGCACCGGCCGCTCGCCGTGGTGGTGCTCGCGCCGCGCCCCGAGGTGGTCGCCGCCCGCGAGCGGGACCGGTCGAAGAAGGGGTACGGCGACTGGCCGGTGGCGGACCCGATGCCGGGTTCCGCGCCGACACCCCCGGATCGGGCTCTGGCTGGACACCTCCGGCCAGACACCGGAGGAGACGGTGACGGAGATCCTCGCCCGCGCGTGGACCGACGGGCAGATCGGGTAAGACTGAGTCATGCGCGCAGTCACGATCACGGAACCCGGCGGACCCGAGGCGCTCGTCTGGACCCACGTGCCGGATCCGGAGCCCGGTCCCGGCGAGGTGATCGTAGAGGTGCGGGCCAGCGCTGTGAACCGGGCCGACCTGTTGCAGCGGCAGGGGCACTACCCGCCGCCGCCGGGCGCGTCCGCGTACCCCGGTCTGGAGTGTTCGGGGACGGTGCGTGCGCTCGGTCCCGGCGTGACCGGCTGGTCGGTGGGCCAGGAGGTCTGCGCGCTGCTCGCCGGCGGCGGCTACGCCGAGCAGGTCGCGGTGCCGGCCGGGCAGTTGCTGCCGGTGCCGGCCGGGGTGGACCTGGTCGACGCGGCTGCGCTGCCGGAGGTGGCGTGCACGGTCTGGTCGAACGTGGTGGACCTGGCCCGGCTGGCCGAGGGGGACACGCTGCTGGTGCACGGCGGCGGCAGCGGAATCGGGACGTTCGCGATCCAGCTCGGCGTGGCGCTCGGCGCGACTGTGGTGGTGACCGCGCGCTCGGCCAAGCACGATCGGCTGCGCGAGCTGGGCGCCGCGCACACGATCGACTACCGCGAGCAGGACTTCGTCGACGAGGTACGCCGGGTCACCGACGGCCGGGGCGCCGACGTGATCCTGGACATCATGGGCGCGTCCTACCTGCCCCGGAACGTGGCGGCGCTGGCGACCGGCGGGCGGCTCGTGGTGATCGGCATGCAGGGCGGGCGCAAGGGCGAACTCGACCTGGGGATGCTGCTGGCGAAGCGCGCAGCGGTGCACGCGACCGCGCTGCGGTCCCGCCCGGTGGAGGGGAAGGCGGCGATCGTCCGGGGCGTACGCGAGCAGGTGTGGCCCCTGGTGGAGGCGGGCCGGATCCGGCCCGTCGTGCACGCCCGGGTGGACATGGCTGACGCCGCCGCCGCGCACCGCCTGGTGGAGACCAACGACCACCTGGGCAAGGTGCTGCTGGTCCGGTAGGGGTCAGCCCTGGCCGGGGCGCGGGAGCATGAGGCGCGGGCCGGGGCCCTCGGCGGCGAGCGAGTCCTCCGGGTTGTAGAGCGTGCAGCGCTGCAAGGACAGGCAGCCGCAGCCGATGCAGCCGTCCAGGTCGTCGCGGAGCTTGCCGAGCAGCCGGATCCGCTCGTCCAACCGGTCCCGCCAGGCGCGGGACAGCGCGGCCCAGTCGTCGGGCGTGGGGGTACGCCCCGACGGCAGCGAGTCGAGCGCCGCCCGGATCTCCTCCAGCGACACACCCACCTGCTGGGAGATCCGGATGAACGCGACCCGGCGCAGCTCGGTACGGGCGTAGCGGCGCTGGTTCCCGCCGGTGCGGGCGGCGTGGATCAGGCCGAGCCGCTCGTAGTAGCGCAGCGCCGAAGGGGCGACACCACTGCGGTCGGCGAGCTGCCCGATGGTCAGTGTTGCTTCGTGCATCACACGGCCTTGAGTTGAAGTTCGCTTCAAGTCCGAGGCTATCGGTATGACGACGACCACCGCCACCGACCTGGGCGCGCTCCTGGACCGGGTGCGCGCCGGCCGCGAGTTCGGCGCCAACGTGTACTCGACGCTCGACGTGCTCCAGGTGCTCTACGACCGGGTGCTCCGGGTCACCCCGGCCACCGTTGCCGACCCGGACCGGGACCGCTTCCTGCTCTCCAAGGGCCACGCGGTCGCCGGGTACTACGCGCTGCTCGCCGCCCGCGGTTTCCTGCCGGCCGAGTGGCTGGACGACCAGGGCGGCCCGGCGAGCCGGCTCGGCGACCACCCGGACCGGACGCTGGTGCCGGGGGTGGAGATCGGTTCCGGTTCGCTGGGCCACGGGCTCGGGCTGGGCGTGGGCACCGCGCTCGGGCTGCGGGCCCAGGGCCGCACCGGTCCCCGTGTGTACGTGCTGCTCGGCGACGCCGAACTGGACGAGGGCTCCAACCACGAGGCGATCGCGTACGCGGGCGCGACCGGGCTGGGCAACCTGACAGCGATCGTGCTGGACAACCGCTCGGCCACATACGGCTGGCCGGGCGGCGCGGCGAGCCGGTTCACGGTGAACGGGTGGAGCGCCGCCACAGTCGACGGGCGCGACCACGACGCCCTGCACGCCGCCCTCACCGGGCACGACGATCACCGGCCGCACGTCGTCGTCGCGGTCGTCACGGACGGGGAGTGAGCATGACCAGCACCATGCGGGACGCGTTCGTCACCAGCACCGAGGAGGTGCTCGCCGATCCGCGGACGACAGTCGTGCTCGCCGACATCTCCGCTGCCGCGTTCGAGCCGGCCGCCGCCCGGTACCCGGGCCGGGTGATCAACGTGGGCATCCGGGAACAGTTGATGATCGGGGTGGCCGGTGGGCTGGCGCTGACCGGGCAGCGGCCGGTCGTGCACAGCTACGCCCCGTTCCTGGTCGAGCGGGCGTACGAGCAGATCAAGCTGGACCTCGACCACCAGGACGTCGGCGCGGTGCTCGTCGGCATCGGCGGCTCGTACGACCGGGCGGCGGCGGGACGCACCCACCTCGGGCCGGCGGACGTGGCACTGCTGGACACGCTGGACGGCTGGACAGTGCACGTGCCGGGGCACCCGGACGAGGTCCGGCCGCTGCTGCGCGACGTGGTGTGCGGGCAGGACTCGGCGTACCTGCGGTTGTCCGTCCGGACCAACGTGCAGGCGTACCCGCAGGCGGGTGACCTGCACGTGGTGCGCGACGCCGGGCCGGGCGCTCCGCTGCTCGTCGCGGTCGGTCCGGTGCTGGACGCGGCGGTGGCGGCGACGGCCGGCCGGCCGGTCACTGTGGCCTACACCCACCGGCCGCGACCGTTCGACACGGCCGGGCTGCGGGCGCTCGCCGGGACCGAGGTGATCCTGGTCGAGCCGTACCTGGCGGGCACGTCGGCGCGGGTGGTGTCGGAGGCGCTGGCCGACCGGCCGCACCGGCTGCTCGCGCTCGGGGTGGGCCGCAAGGACCTGCGCCGCTACGGCAGCGCCGAGGACCACGAACGCTGGCACGGCCTGGACGCCGCGGGGCTGCGCCGCTCGGTCGACGCGTTCCTCGCCTGAGCGGGCCGGACACGGCGGAACCCCGCGACCTCGGTTCGTGCCGGGGTCGCGGGGTTCCGTCGATTCACGCTCAGTGCGCGGTGGCGGGACCGGCCGGGCGGCGGCGGGCGCGCTCGCGGGCCAGGATCCAGATCGCCTCGACGCCGTCCTTCCAGGTGATCTTCTTGCCCTCCTCGCGGCCCCGGGCGCGGTAGCTGATCGGCACCTCGTACGGGCGGATGCGGCGGCGCAGCAGCTTGCCGGTGACCTCCGCCTCCATGCCGAAGCCCCGGGAGCGGACCTGGAGCGAGCGGTACAGCTCCAGCGGCATCAGCTTGAAGCAGGTCTCCAGGTCGCCGATGTAGGAGTTGTAGAGCACGTTCGCGGCGAGCGTGACGCCCTTGTTGCCCATCACGTACCAGAAGCTGTACGAGCTGTGGCTCCCGAAGGTCCGATTGCCGTAGACGACAGTCGCCCGGCCGTCGAGCACCGGCTCCAGCAGGCGCGGGATGTCCTGGGGGTCGTACTCCAGGTCGGCGTCGAGGATGACCATGTACTCGCCCTCGGCGCTGTCGACAGCCGTCTTGATGGCCGCGCCCTTACCGGCGTTGCGCTGGTGGGTGATCACCCGCAGTCGGGCGTCGTCCACGCGGCCGAGGATCTCACCGGTGCCGTCCCGGCTGCCGTCGTCCACGACGACGAGCTCGATCTCGCAGGGGTAGTCGACTGCCAATGCCTGCTTCAGGGCATCCGCGATACGTTCTTCCTCGTTGTAGACCGGCATGAGGATCGAGAGCTTCACGGAATCTCCACGGAGGCGATGGCAGGTCGGGGCATAGCGTAGCCTGGCACATTGCTCAGGTCACGACAGCCCAGGCACCCTATTCCTGGCGAAGTGGCACCACCACGAGCCGGGCCACGCTCTTGTCGCCGTCCTTCGCGCCGGCCACCCCGACCGTCGTACCGATCTTGATGTCGGTCGATCGGATCGTGGTCCGCCGCTCGACCACCCGCAGTTTCTCGCCGAACGTCCACGTCGCGGTGAAGCCGTCGGTGGACTTCACTGTCATCGACCTGCCGTCGATCGCGGTCACCTCGCCGCGCTGGACCGCGACTGTCTTCGTACCGCCGTCCCTGGTCCGGACCACCGCCTCGCCGTGCAGCGTGTTGCGCCGCAGCAGCACCCGGGCGCGGTGCCGCTTGTGCCCGTCCTTGGCCCGCTCGCCCTTGCCGTCCGGCCCGGCCTGCGGCGTGCCGGAGGGTGCCGGGGCGGCGACCGGATCCACGTCCAGTTCGTCGGCGTCGACGCCGAGCGCGGCGAGCGCCTGGCCGTCCACGCCCAGGGCGGCGCTCACCTCGACCGCGTCGTCCGGCGCCGCGCCGGGGCGGCTCACGCCGCACCCGGCGAGCCCGAGCGCCGCGGCGGCGAGCAGTGCGGTGGCGCCGGTGACGATTCGCTGACGTCTCATCTGTGGTCCTCTCCTCGCGGTGACGACCCGAGCGTTCCGCACCGACGCGAGGGGACGGTCAAGCCGATGTTCGAGCCGCGTAAGGATCCGCCGGCACCCGGACGGTGAAGGCGGCCCCGCCCTCCGGGGCGTGCCCGGCGGCGATGTCCCCGCCGAGCCGTCGGACCAGCCCGGCGGCGAGCGCCAGGCCCAGCCCGCTGCCCACCTTGCGCACCCCCCGGTACCGCTCGTGCAGCGCGCCCCGCTCGAACGCCACCCGCAGGTCGTCGTCGGTGAAGCCGGGTCCGCCGTCGCGGACCTCCAGCACCCCGCCGCCCGCCGGACCGTCCGTGCGGACCGCGAGCACGACCGGCGCCCCCGGAGGCACGACCCGCAGCGCGTTCTCCAGCAGCCCGTCCACCACCTGCCGGATCCGGCCCGGATCGGTGTACGCCGGCACCGGCACACCCGGCGCCTCCAGCCGGAACGGCACCCCGAGCGCCGCGCACCGGCCGGACCATGCGCGCTCCGCGTCGGCGGCGAGCCCGGCCAGGTCGACCGGCACCGGTTCCAGGGGGAAGTCGACCGCCTCCAACCGGGCCAGCGCCAGCAGGTCGCGGACCAGCCGGTCCAGGTGTTCGGCCTCGGCGAGCACGGTCCGGCCGGTCGCCGGCACGGCGTCGGCCTCGATCACGCCGTCGGCCAGCGCCTCGGCATAGCCGCGGATGGCGGTCAGCGGGGTCCGCAACTCGTGCGAGACGGAGAGCAGGAACTCGCGCTGCCGCCCCTCGCTCGTGGCGAGCGCGGCGGCCAGGCCGTTGAGCGCATGGGCCAGGTCGGCCACCTCGTCGGGCGGCTCGACCGGCACCCGGACCGCCCGGTCCCCGGCGCGCAGCCGGGCGGCGGCGGTGGCGGCGGTACGGATCGGCCGGGCCAGCCGGCGGGCGAGCAGCAGTCCGGCGGCCGCCCCGGCGGCGAGTCCGGCGAGCAGCGGCAGCCAGAGTCCGCGCAACACCTGCCGCCAGGGCGCGGCGCTACGGGCCCGGGTCAGCACCACCCCGTCCCCGCCGGGTAGCGACCGCGCCTCGACCAGCCGGCGTTGCCCCTCGACGAGCCGGCGGCCGGAGACGTTCTCGCCGCCGGCCACCCGCGTCACCAGCGGCCGGGGCAGGCCCGGCCGGTCGGCCCGGCCGTCCCGGATCACGTACACGTCGATCTGCTGCTGGCGCAGTTGCCGGATGAGCCGGTCCCCGGCGCCGTCGCGCTGGCGTACCGGCCGCACCCGGAGCACGTCGGCGGCGAGCCGGGCCTGGGCGGCGAGCGCCTCCTGGTCCCTGCGTTCCGCGCCGCGTACCGCGAGGGGCACCGCGACGAGCGCGGTGACGAGCACCGACACCAGCGCCACCGCGCAGGTGGCGAGCACGGCGCGCGCGGTGAGCGTCCGCCCGGGGCGGCGGCCGCTGCGGGCCGGACCGGTGGGCGGCATCGCCACCGTGGGCGGCATCGGCACTGTGGGCGGCGTCGGCACTGTGGGCGGCATCGGCACTGTGGGCTGCTCAGGCATCGGCGGCGTACCCGACGCCCCGATGGGTGCGGATCACGCTGTCCGGGCCGAGCTTGGCCCGCACCTGCGCCACGTGCACGTCGACGGTCCGGGTGCCGGCGTGCGCCGCGTACCCCCACACGCCCGCCAGCAGCTCCTCCCGTGTGAACACCCGGCCGGGACGCGCCATCAGGTGCGCGAGCAGGTCGAACTCGGTGGAGGTGAGCTGCACCGGCGTACCGCCGGCCGTCACGGTCCGCCGGGCCGGGTCGAGTGTGACGGCGCCGAGCGTGCGGGGCTGCTCGGCGGGCACGCCGGCGGTGCGGCGCAGCACCGCCCGCAGCCGGGCGAGCAGTTCGCGCGGGCTGAACGGCTTGGTGACGTAGTCGTCAGCGCCCAGTTCCAGCCCGACGACGCGGTCCACCTCGTCGTCGCGGGCGGTGAGGAAGATGACAGGCGTCCAGTCACCCGCCGCGCGCAGGCGGCGGCAGATCTCGGTGCCGGCCAGGCCGGGCAGCGCGATGTCGAGCACGCAGGCCACCGGGCGCAGGCAGCCGCGCGGCGGCCAGCCCGGCCTCGCCGTCACGTTCCAGGTGTACGCCGAACCCGTCCCGGGTCAGGTAGAGCCGGACCAGGTCGGCGATGGCCGGCTCGTCCTCCACCACGAGGACGAGCCCGGGCGGGGCGGCGGTGGTCACCGGCTCATGATGACCGACCCGCGACCGCCCGGCCGGTCAGGGAATGTTCGGATCAGGTAAGGAGGACGTCAGCGGGCCGGGGCGGGCCGCAGCACCGTCGGCCGGGCGCCCGCCGGCGACTCGCCGATGGTCGCCACCACCCGCTCGGCGGGCGTACGCAGGCGGGTCCGGAAGGCGTGGTTGAGCAACGCGTCGAGCTGCCACACCTGCTTCGGGTGGTGGGTACGCAGGACGAAACGCTCGCGTACCCCGTCGATCGCGGTGGCCGCCAGCTCCACGCTGTGCGCGCGGGCGTCGGGGCTCCACGTCACGTTGCTCAGCTCGCGCAGTTCGGTGTTGAGGTGCAGGCGCAGCCGGTGCAGCACCCGGGTCTGCCGGGTGACCACCAGCCGCCGGTGGGTGAGGAGCATCAGGTAGTCGCCGCCCACCGGGTCGTCCGGGCGGCTGCACCGGGTGACCAGGATGGTCGCGTCGCCGGAGCCGACGCATCGGCGGAACACCGGCATGTGGCGGGTGACGGTCTGGGTCGCCAGGCCGGTCTCGGCGGCGGCCGGAAGGAACGTTCGCGAGAACACGTCCATGCCCGGTCCAACGAGCCGATGACCAGGGGTGATATGGGTCACGCCCGATTTCTGGAACTTCCACACGTGCAAGTCGCACCAGCGGTGCGACACCGGCGGCCGGTCGGATCAGAGCAGCTCGACGATCGTGGCGTTGGCCATGCCGCCGCCCTCGCACATGGTCTGGAGGCCGTAGCGGATGCCGTTGTCCCGCATGTGCTGGAGCATCGTGGTCATGATCCGCGCGCCGGAGCCGCCGAGCGGGTGACCGAGCGCGATCGCCCCGCCCCGCGGGTTGAGCCGCTCCGGGTCCGCCTCGGTCTCGGCCAGCCACGCCAGCGGCACCGGGGCGAACGCCTCGTTCACCTCGTACACCCCGATCTCCTCGATGCCCAGCCCCGCGCGGCGCAGCGCCTTCGCGGTCGCCGGGATCGGCGCGGTGAGCATGGTGACCGGGTCGTCGGCGGCGACCACGGCGGTGTGCACCCGGGCCAGCGGGCGCAGGCCGTGCCGGCTGGCCCACTCTGCGGTGGTGACCGCGAGCGCGGCGGCGCCGTCGGAGATCTGCGACGCGGACCCGGCGGTGACCACGCCGTCGGCGCGGAACGGAGTGGCCAGCTCGCCCAGCTTCGCCAGCGAGGTGTCGCGGCGGATGCCCTCGTCGGCGGAGAACTTGCCGCCGTCGGCGAGCGCCACCGGCGCCAGCTCGGCCTCGAACGCACCCGCGTCCTGCGCGGCGGCGGCCTTCTCGTGGCTGGCGAGCGCGAACTCGTCGAGCTGGGTACGCGAGAAGCGCCACCGCTGCGCGATCAGCTCGGCCCCGACGCCCTGGTTGAACGGCAGCGGGGAGTCCTCCGCGACGCCCTCGACGCCGCGGTAGCGCTCCAGGATCGCCGCGCTGAACGGCATGCCGCCGGCGACGCTGGAACCCATCGGCACCCGGGTCATCGACTCGACGCCACCGGCCACGACCAGGTCGGCCTGGCCGGAGAGGACCGTCGCGGCGGCGAAGTGCAGCGCCTGCTGGCTGGACCCGCACTGGCGGTCGAGCGTGGTGCCGGGTACCGACTCCGGCCAGCCGGCGGCGAGCACGGCGTTGCGGGCCACGTTCCAGGACTGCTCGCCGACCTGCGACACACAGCCCCACACGACGTCATCGACCTGGCCCGGATCGATGCCGGTGCGCTCGGCGAGCGCGCGCAGCACGTGCGCCGAGAGGTCGACCGGGTGCACTCCGGCGAGGCTGCCCTTGCGCCGCCCGACCGGGGTCCGTACCGCGCCGACGATGACCGCGTCACTCATGTCTACTCCCCGGTAACCTCGCTTGCCCCGATCCTACGTGCTGATCCGACCGGTCGTCCTCCCCCGGCGTCCGGCAGGTGCGGCTGGCATGCTGGGCGGATGGATCCACAGTCGCCGCCGGTCCGGCAGTGGCGGGTGCCGCGCGAGGTGCCGGTGCTCAAGGCGGTGGGCGCGCTCGCGCTCGTCGCCCTGGGGCTGGTGTTCGCCGGCGGTGACCCGGTCCGTCCGGCGCTCGCCGGACTGGCCGCCGCCGGTCTGCTCGCCTGGGCGCTGCGCGACGTGGTCGCGCCGGTCCGCCTCGCCGTCGACCCGGACGGGCTCACCGTGCTGCGGGGGTTCGCCGGGCGGCGCCGGCTGCCGTGGGACGCCGTGGAGGCGATCCGCCTGGACCGGCGCAGCCGGCGCGGGATCACCGCCGAGACGCTGGAGATCGACGCCGGGGAGTCGCTGCACCTGTTCGGCCGCCGCGACCTGGACGCCCCGCTGGACGAGGTGGCCGCGGCACTGGACGAGGCCCGCCCCGCGCGCTGAGGCTCAGCCGAGCAGCGCGGCGGACCGGACGAGCGTCAGGCCGATCAGCGCGACCAGCACGATCGCGCAGCCCGCCACCTGGAACAGGGTGCGACGCGACCGTGGGGCGTACGCCAGGACCAGCGCCACCAGCGCGCCGGCCACCAGACCGCCGAGGTGCCCGGCCACCGAGATGCTCGGCACGGTGAACGTGAAGATCAGGTTGATCACCAGGATCGGCACGATCGCCGAGGTGTCCCGGCCGAGCCGCCGCATGATCACGAAGACGGCGGCGAACAGGCCGAACACGGCGGTCGAGGCGCCGGCCGTGAACCGGTTCGGCTCGGTGAAGACGTACGCGGCGACGTTGCCGCCCAGCCCGGCGAGCAGGTAGAGCGCCAGGAAGCGCAGCGGCCCGAGCACCGCCTCCAGCGTCCGGCCGAGCACCCAGAGCGCCCACATGTTCAGCAGCAGGTGCAGCACGCCGTAGTGCAGGAACATGGCGGTGACCAGGCGGTACCACTCGCCGTCGGCCACCCCGCCGACGTGCCCGTCGGGGAAGCGCGCCAGGCCCAGCACCGCCCCCCACTCGGTGAGCGGCGTCCCGTTGCCCATCAGGCCGCCCAGGCCACCGCCGGCCACGGCGGTCCCGCTGCGGGCCGAGAGGATGGACAGCAGCATCATCACCACGTTCAGCGCGATCAGCGCCTTCGTGACGTTGCCCTGGCGGCCGGCGGCACCGCCACCGAAGGCGGTACGCGCCGGCCGCACGCTGCGGCGGCCCTCGGCGACGCACTCCGGGCACTGGTGGCCGACGGAGGCGTCCCGCATGCACTCGGTGCAGATCGGCCGGTCGCACCGGGTGCACCGGATGTAAGTCTCCCGGCCGGGGTGCCGGTAGCAGACCGGAGTGGTCGGCACCGGACCCCCGGTGGCGTCGCCTGGCTGGCCGGAGCGCTCAGTCATGCGAGCAAAGGTACCCGCGTGCCGCTCAGGACTGCTTGTGCTCGATCTCGACGCGCTCGATCACCACGTCCTGGATCGGCCGGTCGCTCGGGCCGGTCGGGGTGTTGGCGATCGAGTCGACCACCTTCGCGGACTGCTCGTCGGCCACCTGACCGAAGATGGTGTGCCGGTTGTTCAGGTGTGGCGTGGGCGACACCGTGATGAAGAACTGCGAGCCGTTGGTGCCCGGCCCGGCGTTCGCCATCGCCAGCAGGTACGGCCGGTCGAAGCGCAGCTCGGGGTGGAACTCGTCGGCGAACTTGTAGCCCGGGCCACCGCGGCCGGTGCCGGTCGGGTCGCCCATCTGAATCATGAAACCGCTGATCACGCGGTGCGAGACGGTGCCGTCGTAGTACGGCCCGCTGCCCGGCTGACCGGTACGCGGGTCGATGTACTCCCGGGTGCCCTCGGCCAGCTCCACGAAGTTGCGGACGGTCTTCGGTGCGTGGTTCGGGAAGAGCTCCAGCCGGATCGGGCCGGCGTTGGTG
This sequence comes from Micromonospora sp. RV43, assembly GCF_001029515.1. NCBI lineage: Bacteria > Bacillati > Actinomycetota > Actinomycetes > Micromonosporales > Micromonosporaceae > Micromonospora > Micromonospora sp. RV43. The sequence goes on from NZ_LEKG01000002.1 coordinate 85,968, forward strand.
TGCAAGGTGGCGTAGACAGCCTCGGCCACGGGTACTCCTCACTCGTAGTTCAGTTCCTTGCGGATCCTCCCATGTGCCCGATCTGGCCATGCGGAGGCATTCGAAGGTGGAGGATGACGAAGGAACAACTCCCAGGAGGTGGGACCGTGTTTGGAATCGGGCGGCGAAAGACCCAGGGCCAGCTCGCGAGGGTCGAGCTGAACCAGGGCATCGGTCACCTGAGGCAGGCCGCCACGCACGCGGCGAAGGGGGCCGGCGCCACTGTCGGCCCGCGGGTCCAGGCAGCCCGGGTCGCCGTCGCGCCCACCGCGGTCCTGGTCCGGGACCGCGCGTCCAGCGGGTTCGCGTCGACCGCCGCGGCGCTCGCGCCGGTGCTGCTGGCCGTGCGCAACGCCCGGGTCGAGGCCGCCGGCAAGGCGTCGAGTGGCCGCAAGGTGATGGCCGCGAAGCAGTCCGCGATGACGAAGAAGGCGAAGAACATGAAGGCCGGAAAGAAGAAGCAGCGCAGGTCGCGGGGCATGACCGCGGGCCTGCTGGTGGCCGGCACCGTCGCCGGCCTGGCCGGTGCGATGGCCATGCGCCGTCGCCGCGAGCAGCAGGAGTGGGCCGAGTACGACCCGACCGGCACGCTCGGCGCGACGGGCACGCTCGGCACGACCGGTCACGACAAACTGGAGCCGATGCGGGAGGACGTGGACACGATCGTGGTGGAGACCCCGGACGCGAGCGCGAAGGTGACGCAGGCCGGCCCGACCGGCGCCGGTTCCTCGGCGGTGGCCAAGGGCAGCAGCGCGTCGACCGCCACCTCCGGCAGCCAGCCGGTGATCCACCCGAACGACCAGGTCCCCTCCGTCGCCGAGGGCGCCCGGGACGCCTCCGGCCGCCCGGCCGACGACATCACCAAGGCCGTGCAGGCCGGCAAGAACGCCGCGAAGGCCGGCGGTCGCCGCTGACCTCGTACCGTCGGATCAGCGCCGGCACGCGGGACACCCCGCGTGGCCGGCGCTTCCGCGCGTACGGGGCGGCTACAGCCAGCCGTTGCGGCGGAACAGGCGGTACAGCGTGAAGGACGCCGCGAGCATCAGCGCCCAGACGCCCGGATAGCCGTACGTCCATTTCAGCTCGGGCATGTTGTCGAAGTTCATGCCGTAGATGCCGGCGATCGCCGTCCACACCGCACCGATCGCGGCCCAGGCGGCGATCTTGCGCATGTCGTTGTTCTGGTCGACGGTGACCTGGGCCAGCCGGGCCTGGAGGATCGAGTTGAGCAGGTCGTCGTAGGAGTTCACCTGCTCGACCGTGCGGCTGAGGTGGTCCTGCACGTCGCGGAAGTAGCGCCGCACCTCCTGCGGCACCGCGCGGTTGACCTGCGAGGTGAGCGTCATCAGCGGGCGCTGCAACGGCGCCACCGCCCGCTTGAACTCGACCAGCTCCCGCTTCATCTGGTAGATCCGCTGGATCCGGCCGCTGCTCTGCCGGTCGAAGACGTCCGCCTCCAGCACGTCGAGGTCGTCCTCCAGCCGGTCGGCCACCTCCAGGTAGAGGTCCACCACGCGGTCGGTGATCGCGTACGCGACCGCCCACGGGCCGTGCCGCAGCAGGTCCCGCTTCGCCTCCAGGTCGGCGCGCACCGGCGCCAGCCGGCAGGCGTCGCCGTGCCGCACGCTGATCACGAAGTGCGGCCCGATGAAGAGCATCACCTGACCGGTCTCCACCACCTCGGAGTTCTCGGTCAGCTCGGCGTGCTCGCAGTAGCGGGCGGTACGCAGCACCAGGAAGACGATCTCGCCGAAGTGTTCCAGCTTCGGGCGCTGCTGGGCCTTGACCGCGTCCTCCACCGCCAGCTCGTGCAGGCCGAAGGTGGCGGCGATCTCGGTCATCTCGGCCAGGTCCGGCTCGTGCAGACCGAGCCAGACGAAGCCGTCCCGCTCCTGCCGGGCGGCGGCCAGGGCCTCGGCGTACCGGGGGTGGCCGGGGCGGCGCTCGCCGTCGACGTACAGCCCGCAGTCGACGATGCCGCTGCGCTCCGGTCCGGCCGGCTGGGCCGTACGCGGGGAGCCGTCGGCGTTGAGGATGCGGGACATCGCGCGGACCGGGGCCGACCAGGCGCGGGGGCGCAGTGCCCGGCTGCCGTCGGTGCCGGCGGTTCGGTCGCGTGCCACCCGGTCCGTCATCTCTCGCCCCCTTCCCCTAGAGCTGCGGCTTGCAGGTTACGCCGACCGGCGGGAAGCGCAGCGCGGGCGCGGGTGCGGGAGACGGGCGGTTGCGACGGGCGTCACGCGGCGGCGCCGGGCGGGCCGGGCCGCGTCAGGGGGGTGAGGGGCGACACGGCCCACCCGGCACCCCTTGGGGGCGGGAGTGATGCTGGGCGTGCCGCCGGCCCGGCCGGTCATCCGGCGTGCGGGCTGGTCACCGGCAGAAGGTGAGCGGCACTCGCAGCATTGTGGGGGTGCCGGCCGGTTCGGCGGGAGTGCCGAACCGGCCAGCGGGGCCTTTTTGTCAGAAACCCGACAGAAAATCAGCCGCGAACGGCGGCCATCGCCTCGGCGAGACGCCGCACACCCTCGTCGATCCGGTCCGCTGTGACCGCCGAGTACGCCAGGCGCAGCGCGTGCCGGCCGCCGTCGACCATGAAGTCGCTGCCCTTCACCACCGCCACGCCGCGCTCGGCGGCAGCCGGGGCGAGGCGGTCGACCTCGACGTCCTCGGGCAGCTCCACCCAGAGGAAGTAGCCGCCGTCCGGCTCCACGAACCGGGCCTCCGGGATGTGCCGGCGCAGCGACTCGGCCAGCACCGCCGACCGCTCACCGAGCGCCGAACGGACCGTCCGGATCGACTCCTCGATCGCGCCGGAGACGCAGAACTGGTGCACGATCGCCTGGGCCACCATGCCGGGCGAGATGTAGAGGTTGGTGGCCCGCTTGGCGATCGCCGCGATCAGCTCGGCCGGGCCGACCAGGTAGCCGACCCGTACGCCCGGGCAGACCGTCTTGGTGAAGCTGGAGGCGTGCACCACCACGCCCCGGGTGTCCATCGACAGCATCGAGGGCAGCGGCTCGCCCCGGAACCGGATGTCCGCGTACGGGTCGTCCTCGAAGATCGTGAAGTCGTACTCGGCGGCAAGGTCCAGCAGCTCACGGCGCTTCTCCAGGGAGAGGGTCACGCCGGCCGGGTTCTGGTAGTTGGGGATCACGTGCGCCAGCCGCGGCCGCACCCCGGACTCCAGCAGCTTGCGCAGCTCGGCGGTGTCCAGGCCGTCCGGCTGGATCGTCACGCCGTGCACCTCGCCGCCCATCTGCTTGAGGTTGAGCAGCGTGCGGTCGTACGTCGGACGCTCGACCACCACCGCGTCGCCCCGGCGGACCAGGTGGTCGAAGAGGAACGCGTCGGCCTGCAGCGAGCCGTTGGTGATCAGCACCTGGTCGGCCTCGACACCGTGCTTCTCGGCGATCCACTTCCGCAAGGGCGGGTAGCCGACGGAGGTGCCGTACGCGGTGACCCCGGCGGGGTCGGCGTCGAAGGCGCGGACGGCGGCGGCCTTGAGCCCTTCGACATCGACGATGTCCAGCGAAGGCGCGCCACGGGCGAACGAGATCAGCTGCTCGGCGGTCATGCGCAGAGCCTAGGGCCTGGCCCGGCGGGTCCGACCGCGATACACGCGAAGTTCAACATGCGGGCGGCCGGCCGGACCACCGGTGCCTCCGGGGGATCCGAGACCGCCTCGCGACTGTCTACGATCCGACGGACGCTGGCGCCGGTCCGACCGGACGCCGAAGGATGACGGGTCGCGGCAGACCCGGGAGAACAAGGGATGGGGCTCGTGACCGAGGACGAGGCGGGACGGCTCGACGACCAGCGGTTCGCGCAGTGGCTGGCGACCGAGGCCGGCAAGGCGCTCACCGCGCTGCGGGACCGGCAGGGCTTCGCCGACCCGAAGGCGCTCAAGGACGCCGGCGACCGGGCGTCGCACGAGCTGATGACGGCGGCGCTGGCCCGGCTGCGGCCGGCCGACGCGGTGCTCTCCGAGGAGGAGGCCGACTCGCGCCGCGCGTGGGCGGACGGCGAGCGCGCGCCCCGGCACGAGGCGGACCGGGTCTGGATCATCGACCCGCTGGACGGCACGCGTGAGTTCTCCGAGGAGGGGCGGGACGACTGGGCGGTGCACGTGGCGCTCTGGCAGCGCTCCGCCGCCCCGGACGGCGCCCTGGTCGCCGGCGCGGTGGGCATGCCGGCCCGGACCACGGTGGACGGTACGCCGCTCGTGCTCGGCACCACCTGCCCGCAGCCGAAGGCGTCCGACGGGCCGATCCGGATCGCGGTGAGCCGCAGCCGCCCGCCGGCGTTCGTGGGCGAGCTGGTCGAGATGCTCGGCGCCACCGCCGTGCCGATGGGCTCGGCCGGTGTGAAGGTCTGCGCGGTGGTGACCGGCGAGGTCGACGCGTACGTCCACGCGGGCGGTCAGTACGAGTGGGACAGTGCCGCCCCGGTCGCCGTGGCGCTCGGTGCGGGCATGCACGCGTCCCGGATCGACGGTTCGCCGCTGCGCTACAACCGGGCCGACCCGCGGCTGCCCGATCTGCTGGTCTGCCGGCCCGAACTGGCCGACCAGTTGCTCGACGCGATCGCCCGGACCGGGGTCGAGATGCCCGCTTCGACCGTCACCGGTGACCAGGGTGAGGCGTTCGGCTGAGTGTCACGGTACGTACGGCCAGGTGGATGAGGGTTATCGTCGGGCAGGTATGCGTGGCGATCTGAGCCCCGACCACGGGCCGCCGACAGCCAGGGAGGGTCATGCCGGCCGACCGAGAGCCGCACAATGCCTTCGGGCAGCCGACCGGCCTGTGGCCGGGTCAGGACATTCCGCGTCAGGTGGGCGGCCCTTCGCTGCCCTGGCCGGAGGCCGAGAGCGCGCCACCGCCACCACCGGCCCGCCCGGGCGGTGACCTGCCCTGGCCCGAGCGTGACCGGCCCGACGCCGGTCACCACGACGGGCCCGGGCACGACCCGGCCGGCTGGGACGCCGCTCCCGGCACGACGAACGGCTGGGCGCCGCAGCAGGACGGCCCCTGGCCGCAGCACGGGCCCGCGGGCCACGGCGACGCCGCCTGGCCGCCGGGTGAGCCGCACGACGACGCCTGGGCCACTCAGGCCGGTCCGGCGGACGGCCACACCGGCTGGGCGCCGCACGACGAGCCCGGCCGGGGACCGGCGGGCGACTTCGGGCCGGGCGGCCCGGCGGGCGAGGCGGGCTGGGGTGCGGGCACCACGGCGACCGCCACCCTGACCGGACCGCCCCCGGTGGACGTTCCGCACGGACCGGCCACCGGCGGGCCGGGCCGGCCGCCCGCGCCGCCGCTCGCCCCGGCCCCCGTGCCGTCGTCCGGCGGCTCCCGTCGTCGCTGGCGGGTCGCCCTCGCGGCGGCACTGGTCCTGGCGGTGGCCACGCTGCGACCCGACGCGGCGGAACGGCAGGCCGGCGGGACGCCAGGCTCGGTCGGGCCGGCCACCTCGATGGGCCCCGGCACGCCCGGCACCCCGGGTGCGTCGCCGAGCGCCGACCAGGGTCTCGGCGGCAAGCCCTCGGCGCGTCCGTCGGCCTCCGCGGACGCCGGGCCGGCCTTCAGCGGTACGCGACTGACGCTGCCCGGCGCCTCGATCGGTGTGCAGGGCGGGGAGACGTTCGGCCAGGCGCTGGCCCGGTCCGACCAGACCTTCGGCAAGCTGCGGATGGCCCGGATCTTCTTCCCCGGCCTGCCGCCGGCGTGGTCCGGCAGCCGGGCCGACGTGGTGGACCGGACCGTCGTGGTGTCCTTCAAGGCGTCGCCGCAGGAGGTGAACACCGGCAAGTTCGACTCCCGCCTGACCTCCTGGTTCTCCTCGATCCCGCGCGAGCACAACGTCTACTGGTCGTACTTCCACGAGCCGGAGGACGACGTCGAGCGCGGCGCGTTCAGCACGACGGCGTACCGGACGGCGTGGAAACGGATCGCCGGCCTGGCCGACCGGACGGGCAACCCGAAGCTGATCAACACGCTGATCCTGATGTGCTGGACGCTCGACTCGAAGTCCGGGCGCAGCTTCGACGCGTTCTACCCGGGTGGCGACGTGATCGAGGCGCTCGGCTGGGACTGCTACAACTGGGGCAAGAAGTGGAAGCGGTACGCCTCGCCGCAGGAGATCTACGGCCCCATGATCAGCAAGTCGAAGGCGCTGGGCAAGCCGTGGGGCGTCGCGGAGACCGGCAGCGACCTGGTTCCCGGTGACGGGGGCACCGGCCGGGCGGCCTGGATCCGGTCGATGACCAGCTTCCTCAACGGTCAGCGGCCGGAGTTCGTGGCGTACTACAACCAGACCGTCAGCCAGGGCGACTTCCGGCTGCTCGACCAGCCGAGCATCCAGGCGTGGAAGTCCTTCTGCACGGCCTGATCACAGCGGAACGGGAACGGGCGGGCGACCGAGGTCGCCCGCCCGTCTCGCGTACGGCTCAGATGCCCCGGCCGCGCTTGTGCAGCGTGCGCAGCACCCGGTCGGCCTGCACGGCCCGGCTCGCCACCGCCAGCGCCAGGTAGGCGCGCGGCTCCTTCGGGTTGCGGGCCAGCGTGCGCCGGGCCCAGCGGACCGCGTCGCGCCGGTTGCCCATCGCGGCCTGCGCGAAGGCGATCTGACCGGCCACCCGCGCCTCGCCGTGCGGCACCGTGGCGAACTCCGGGTAGCGGCGCAGCAGCCACTGCAACGCGGTCGAGATGGTCTCCCAGCGCTGCGCGAAGTAGGACCGCTTGTGCCACCGGACCAGCACGTACGGGCTCTCCACGTTCACCAGCGGGGCGTAGCGGGCGGCGCGGAGCAGGAACTCGTAGTCCTCCGCGTAGCTGCCCGGGATCTGCTCGTCCACCAGGCCGATCGCGTCGAGCAACGCGGCGCGGCGGATCAGGAACGTGGACGGGTGCAGCTCGGTGAGCCGGTCGCGCAGCAGCGCCTCCAGCGAGATCCGGGCCCGGTCCAGCGAACGGTCCACCGTACGGTCGTCGTAGCTGACCCGGATGCCGCAGCTCACCAGCGCGCCGTCCGGGTGCGCGTCGAGCGCCCCGAACTGGGCGGCCAGCTTGCCGGGCAGCCACTCGTCGTCGTCGTCGCAGAACGCCACCCAGTCGCCGGTGGCGGCCTCGATGCCGGTGTTGCGCGCGCCGGCCAGCCCTGCGGTACGGGTATTCGTGATCACCCGGATCCGGCGGTCACCCCGGTCGGTCTCCAGCGACCGGTCCGGCTCGGACTGGTCGTAGACGACGATCGCCTCGATCAGGCCCGGGTGGGCCTGGCTGAGGATGGCGTCGAGCGCCGCACGCAGCAGCTCCGGACGGTCCCGCGTCGGTACGACGACCGAGATGCTCGGCCCACTCATGCTCTCTCCACGGACTCGTCGGATCCCCGCTGGCCCAGATAGCCGTAGCGGACCCGCAGGGGAAGCGTGGCCAGGCTGACCACGGCACGGCTGCGGCGCGGCAGGCGGTCCCGCCACGCCTCGTCCCGGCGCACCGTCAACGGCCCGCCGCTGAACCGCAGCGGGTTGCCGGCGACGCTGTGCGCACGGAACGGCGCGGCCGGCTCGGGCGCCGCGCCGGTCTCGTCGGCTCCGGACAGGATGCGCAGCGCCGCCGGGTCGTCCGGCAGGCCGGCGAAGTCCCGCACCCGGCGTACGGTGCCGGCCGGGTCGGCGGTGAAGTCCTCGTAGCGCAGCCGCAGCACCTTCGCCCGGGAGGCGAGCAGGTGGAACGCGGCGTTCTGCGCGGTCCACAGCTTGCTCACCTCGAACGGCGAGAAGGTCGGCATGAAGTCCTCGCCGTCGACGACCTCGGGGCGGCGCACCTGCTTGCCCCACGAGTACGCCACCGCCCGGCTGTCCCGGACCAGGTGCAGTACCCGCAGGTCCAGCCCTTCGGCCCAGCGCAGGGCGAAGGCGAGCGAGGCGTGCTTGCTGGAGTCCACCACCACCCGGGCGCCGGTCACCGACAGCGCGGCCCGGTAGATCCGGGTGTACAGGTCGGCGTAGCGGCGCACGTCGGCCAGCTGCTCCGGCGGGAGCGCCTCCTTGGCCAGCCGGGGGATGTGCCGGGTCCGGTCGACGCGGTCCTTGAGCGCCAGCACGTCGTCCCGGTCGACAGCGGCCCAGCCGCCGAACGCCTGGTCGCCGACCTGCCGCCAGAACGGGCAGGCGGTGAACCGCTCACCGCAGCCGCACCGCTCGTCGGCGCCGAGCGCCCGCTCCCACAGGTGCACCACCTCACCGACGGCACACACGTCGGCGCTCTGCGCCAGCAGCAGCTCCAGCAGCGTGGAGCCGCTGCGGCCGAGGCCGCCGACGAAGAGGACCCGCGGCGTCGCCGGATCCGGGGCGCTCATCCGCGACGCCCGACGGCTCGTTGTCGTACCCGCCGGGCCACCAGCTCGTCGATCACCGCGCCGACCCGGGCGACCGCCTCGGCGCGCGGGTCCGGGCGGTTCGGGTCGGCGGCCAGCACGAACCGGTTCGGGTCGGCCAGGCCCTCGTCGAGCGCGGCGAGCAGCTCGGCCTCGGACTCGCACAGCCGCACCATGCCGGCCGCGCCGAGACGGCGGGAGAACAGCTGCTGGTGGTTGTCGACGTGCTCGTCGTGCGACGGGTCGCGGGGCACCACGATCGGCAGGTGGCCGTTGCGGCGCGCCTCGGTGATGGTGGCCGGGCCGCCGTGGCTGACCACGAGCGTCGCCTCGGCCATCGCCCGCTGGAGTTCCTCGTGGCCGAGGAACGGGGTGGCCTCGGGCAGGGCCGGGGTGCGGCTGTGGCCGTACTGGAGGACCAGCCGGACCTCGGGCCGCGCCGCGTGCCAGCGTTCCAGCCAGCCGACCAGCCGGTCGAAGCGGTGCACGTCGGTGCCGACCACGACCAGCACGTACGGTGCCGCGGAACGCCGGTCCCGCTGCTGCGGAATGTGCGCCATCAGAGCAGATTCCCCACGACGGTGGCCTCCGGGTACATCCGGCGCTGCTCGTCCCACTGCACGAGCATCGCGGAGAGGAAGGGGCGGCAGAGCCGGGCGGTGAGCGTCGCGCTGTCGATCCGGTCGTACACCTCGATGTAGACCGTCGGGATCTTGCGCATCCGGGCCGCCACCACGAACGGCAGGGCGACCCCGGCGCCGGTGGTGACCACGGCGTCGACCTGGCGCCGGCGGATCACCTTCAGCGCGAGGAACGCGTTGCGTACCAGGTTCTTGACGTTGCGTGTGGTGGGGTGGTGCGCCCAGACCACGTCCTCACCGGCGAGCAGCGAGCGCGCGTCCGGGGTGTCGAAGGTTACCCATGCGCGGCGCCGATCCCGGTACCACGGTTCCAGGGCCAGGAGCTGGGCCAGGTGCCCGCCACTGGAACCCACCAGCAGGACCTGCCCCGAGTCCTCGGTTGACCCGCTCACCACAAAAGTCCTCCCGTACGCGGATGACGCGTCCGGATTTTTGTGAAAGCCCCTCGGACGCGTCCTGACAACCTACTGGCGCGCCCATGGGCAACTGAAGGGGCCATTGGACGGATCCTGGCTCGCCGGTCGGCTCACCTCTCGATTCCCGTCACCGGGATGCCCACCGGCCGGCCACCGTCCAGGTCAGCCCGGTTCGCCCCGCGCCGCCGGGGCGGGCCACCGGAAGAAAGTGAGATGTGTCAGGATTCCGTCACCGCTCCGCACGAGAGCCGTCGGCGACGCCGGCTTATCCGGGGACAGGTCGGGCCCGACACCGGGAAACCCGCCGAATGGTCAGCGCCGATCGGCCATTTCTACGCGGGCTGCCCACACCCGGGCAGGCTTACCGGAACGTGAGCAGACTTTCCCTCGTCGTTCGGATCGGGGACACTCAAGGCCACGGTCAGGTCCAGCTGTGCCGTGGACTGCCCGGCTCGGTCGAAAGGGAGCGACAGACTCTGATGCCCTCACCCCATTTGGCCGAGAGCGACGCCGACGGTCTTGCCCTGATGGCCTACCTGGGCTGGCTGCGCCGCCGCTGGTGGATCCTGCTGCTCGCCGCGGCCCTCGGTCTCGGTGGTGGGCTGGCGCTGAACCAGATCCAGGAGGCGCGCTACACCTCGACCACCTCGCTGCTGGTGCGCCCGCTCGGCTCGGGCGCGGAGAGCAACCCCAACGCCAAGGTCAACCTCGACACCGAGGCCCAGGTGGTCCGCTCGCTGGTGGTGGCCGAGCGGGCCAAGGCGCTGATGAAGGTCGACACCGGTGCCGACCAGCTGGTCAAGTCGGTGACAGTCAAGGTGCCGCCGAACAGCCAGATCCTCCAGGTGGCGTACGAGGGGAACAGCCCCGAGGGCGCCCAGTCGGGCTCGCACGCGTTCGCCCAGGCGTATCTGGACCTGCGCAAGGCCACCGCGCAGAAGGCGCTGGAGAACGAGACGACCGCGCTCAAGCAGCAGATCGCCGAGCTGCAGAAGCAGCTCAGTGCCGTCGCCGGGCGGATCGCGGCGTCGCCGTCGAACTCGCCCGAGCGGGAGCGGGCCGAGGCCGAACGGAGCCTTCTCACCAGCCAGATCACCGGCCTGAACAACCGGCTCAGCCCGCTGGTCTCGGCCGGCTCCGACCCCGGCGAGATCATCTCCGACGCCCGTCTCCCCGACTCGCCCAGCTCACCGAACCGCACGCTCAACCTCGCCAGCGGCATGGGCGCGGGCCTGCTGCTCGGCATCGTGCTGGCGCTGGTGCTGGACCGGCTCGACACCCGGATCCGGCGCGGTCGCGACATCTCCGACCGGGTCGGCCTGCCGCTGCTGCTGGAACTGCCGGTGCGCGCGCCCTCGCTGGCCGTCCTGCCGGCCACCCACCGGGTCTCCCGCGAGCTGGGCCGGCTGCGCAACGTGCTGCTGTCCGCCGTGCCCGAACCGGCGCAGGGCGGGCGCGGTCGCCAGTTGCTGATCTGCGACGCCTCGGCCGGCACCGCCGCCGGATTCGTCGCCGCCAACCTCGCCGCCGCGTACGCCCGTACCGGCCAGCAGGTCGCGCTGATCACCACCAAGCCCGACTCGACGGTGGGCGCCATCACCGGCGTGGCCGAGGGCCGGCACAACCTGGCCTCGGTGCTGCGCCGCGACGTACCCCCGCTCAAGGCGCTCGCGCCGGTGCCGGGGCTGGGCCAGCTCCGGGTGCTGGTGCCGGGCGACCTGGACGCGGAGGTCGAGCTGCCGGTCGCCGGTCTGCTGGAGATCATGCACGAGCTGTCCGCGCGCTTCGACCACGTGATCATCGAGACCGCGCAGCCCACGTTCGCCGTGGAGGCCCAGGCCCTGGGCCGGTACGTCGACGCCGTGATCATGGTGGCCGAGGCGGGCAAGACCCGCAGCGGTGAGATCACCGCCGCCCTGCAGCAGTTCGAGCAGGTGAACGCGCCGGTGATCGGTGCCGTGCTGGCCCCGCGCCTGCCCGCCCCGGTGGCCGGCGCCGCCCGGCCGGCGTCCTCGGGCGGTGCGAGCAGCACGTCGGGCACGTCGGGCGCGCCGAGCACCCCGGTGGCACCGGCCAACCGGCCCAAGCCCCGGCCGAGCCCCGGCCCGTCCGCCGAGTCGACGATGGTGCTGCCGCGCATGCAGTCGTCCCGCCCCGCCCCGGCGAAGCCGGCACCGGGCAAGGCCACCCCGCCGCCGAACCCCGGCAACCAGGGCATGCCGGGTAAGCCGGTGCCGCTCAACGGCACCGGCGGCACGTACCGCTCCCGGGGTGACGGCGACGGCCGCAGCTACGCGCTCGACTCCGGCGAGGACCTGGGGTGAACCGCCGGCAGATGCTCCGCGCCGCCATCGCCCCCGCCGTCGTCCTCGGCGTCGGGACGGGGTGCAGCGAGCCCGAGCCCAAGCCGGGCAAGGTCCAGGTGGTGGACCCGGGCGACGTCACCGCCTCGCCGTCATCGGCCAGTGCCTCGCCGACCCTGCCCACCGGCCCGCTGACCGGCGCGCCGGTGAGCACCCCGGCCGCCGCCACCCGCCAGGCGGTCGCCGTGCCGCTGCGGGTGAGCCCCGCGACCACCCCGGCCGGCCTGGACGCCGCCGACCTGGTCTACGCCGAGTTCGCCGAGTCCGACACGCTGCACCTGACCGCCGTGTTCCACTCCAAGGACGCCACCAAGATCGGTCCGGTCACCGAGATCCGGCCGGTCGACATCCGGTCGCTCGCCGTGCTGCGCCCGTTCGTCGGCTACGACGGCGGCCCCACCGGCTTCCTCACCCAGTTCGAGAACTCCGACCTCGACGGCGTGACGCCCGACGACGACAGCAAGGTCTTCTCCGGCGACTACACGTCGACCGCCGCGCTGCTCAAGGCCGCCCCGAAGGGCGGCCAGCCGCCCACCCCGCCGATCGACCACGCCGGCGAGGGCGACGCGCTCGCCGCCCGCGACCTCGCGCCGGCCACCGAACTCACCGTCACCGTCTCCGGCGGCCCGCCGATGGTCTGGCGGTACGACCAGGCCAAGTCCGTCTGGGTCGGCAAGGTCGGCAAGGTCGCCGTGACCGCCGCCTCCGTCATCGTGCTGACGATGGAGTACCGCACGCTGGACGTCCGCAACCCGTCCCCGCGCTCGCTGCCCTCGGCGAACGTCTTCGGTGAGGGCGCGGTGCTGGCGGTGTCCGGGCCGAACAGCGCGAAGGGCCGGTGGCGCAAGCCCGGCCTGGGCATGGTCTGCACGCTCGCCGACACCGGCGGCGATCTCCTGCACCCCCAGCCCGGCAACGCGTGGGTGATCTACGCGCCGACCACCGCCAAGGTCACCGTGAAATGAGCACCGCCACCCCGCCCCGCACCGCGCGCGGGACGGTTCCGGTCGGAGCGGTGTCGCCGCCGGACGGGAACCGCCTGCGGCCGGTGACGGTACGGCCGGAGAGCTGGTCGTGGCGGCTGCCGACGGCGTGGCCGCTGATCTCGGTCTTCCTGCTGTACCCGCTGTGGTGGGTGCTCGGCGTGTCGAGCTTCGTCTTCGTCATCTTCGCGGTGCCGATGGTGGTGCAGATGCGCAAGCGGGGCCCGATCCGGGTGCCGCCCGGCTTCGGGATCTGGATGGTCCTGCTGCTCTGGGTGTTCCTGTCCGTGCTCACCCTCGACCTCACCGCGCCGAACACGCTGCCCCCCGGCGGCAGCGGCAAGTACATCGGCTGGGGCATCCGGCTCGCCAACTACGTCGCCATGACCGTGACCATGCTCTACGTCTACAACCTGCGGGAGCGGGAGCTGTCCCAGCGCCGGATGGTCCGCCTGTTCGGGTTCATGGGCGTGGTCGTGGTGCTCGGCGGCTGGATCGGCTCGCTCTTCCCGAACCTCACGTTCGTCGCGCCGCTGCGATTCGTCCTGCCCCAGTCGATCGCCGGTCACCCGTACGTCACCTCGCTCATGGAGATCAAGTTCGCCCAGGTGCAGCAGGTGATCGAGGGGGAGGCCAGCTCGCCCCGCCCGTCCGCGCCGTTCACCTACACGAACTCGTGGGGCCAGAACACGGCCATCCTGCTGGTCTGGCTGATCGTCGGCTGGGTCGTGCTGGGCAAGCCGATGCGCCGTACCGCGGGCGTGGCGATCGCCCTGGCCGCGATCTTCCCGATCGTCTACTCGCTGAACCGGGGCCTCTGGATCGGTCTCGGCATCGCCGCCGCGTACGTCGCGCTGCGGCTCGCGCTGCGCGGCCGGATGGTGGTGCTCGGCGGGCTCGCCCTGGCGGTCGGGCTGATCGGGGTGCTGATCGTCGCCACACCGCTCGGCCGCACCTTCGACGAACGCCTCCAGAACGGCCACAGCGACGACATCCGGACCACGCTGTCCCAGGGCGCGGTCGCCGCGGCCAACCACTCGCCGATCCTCGGGTACGGCGGCAACCGGGCGCTGATCGGCAGCAACCGGTCCATCGCCATCGGCAAGTCCGAGGACTGCAAGCAGTGCGGCAACCGGGAACTGGGCAGCAACGGCCAGGTCTGGGCGCTGCTCGTCGGGCAGGGCTGGGTCGGCGCGATCTGCTACAACGCCTTCTTCATCTACTGCATCTGGCGCTACCGCCGCGACCACAGCGCGATCGGCATCGCCGGCACGCTCGTGCTCATCCTCATGCTCTTCTTCCAGTTCACCTACGGTGCGATGGAAGCGACACTCGCCTACGCCCTGATCACTGTCGCCCTGCTGGCCCGCAACGACCGGATACGCCGGTCGCTCGCGCCGGCGCCACCCCAGGGCACGATCGCCGGGCTACGGGCCCGACTGGAAAAGACCGGTGACAGCTGATGGTGTTCCGCGTACCCCCGGACGGCGACGGCCGCGCCGCGTACCTCGGTGAACTGGCCGGGCTGATCTGGCCCGCGCCGGCCGAGCCCAGCCTGCGCCGCGGCGGCGCCGGCTGGGTGGTGGTGCCCTCGGCGTCCCGCCCCCGGCTGCTCGTGCCCACCGGCTCGGGCCGGGCGGCGGCGAGCGCGGTCCGGCACTCCACCGAGGCGGTCGGCCGCAAGGCCAAGCTGGTCCGGCAGGGTCTGTCCACGGCGTTCCGGCTCGGGCTGGGCCCGCTGGTGTTCCGCGACCGGCTGGTGGTCGACGGCGGCGGGCTGGACGCGCACCTGACCGAGGTGCTCGGCGAGCCGGCGCTGGTGAGCCTGCACATCGGGCCGGCCCGCGCGAACCGCAAGCCGGTGCTGCAACTGCTCGCCCCGGACGGCCGGGCCCTCGGGTACGCCAAGCTCGGCGTCGACCCGCTGACCCGCGCGCTGGTGCACGCCGAGGCGGACGCGCTGCGCCGCCTCGCCGAGGTGCCGCTCGGCCCGGTGGTCCTGGCCGGGGTACGCCATCACGGCGACTGGCACGGCCACGCGCTGCTGGTGCAGGAGGCGCTGCCGGTACGGCTGCCCCGGGCCACCCCGGCCGCCGCGGAGGCGGCCGAACGCGACGCGATGGTGGCGGTCGCCGGCTGTCTCGGCGTACGCCGGCAGTCGTGGGCGGCCAGCGGGCACGCGGCCCGGCTCACCGAGGCGGTGGACGCGCTCGGGCCCCGGCCGGAGGCCGGGCGGCTGCGCGCGGCGCTGAAGTCCGTCGCGGACGCCGACCCGGTGGTGGCCTTCGGCGCCTGGCACGGTGACTGGAACGGCGGCAACAGCGCCGTGCTGGCCGACGGCCGGGTGCTGGTCTGGGACTGGGAACGGTTCGAGGCGGACGTGCCGGCCGGGTACGACGCGCTGCACCTGGCGGTGCAGGGCGCGATGAGCCACGACGGGGTGGAGCCGGTCGAGGCGGCCCGAGCGCTGATCGCCGGCGCCGGGGCCACCCTGGCGCCGTTCGACCAGACCGGCGGGGGCGCCGATCTGGTCGCCGTGCTCTACCTGGTGGAGCTCGCGGCGCGCTACCTGCGGGACCGGCAGGCGGAGGCGGGTGCGCGACTGGGGCACGTCGACACCTGGCTGCTGCCCGCCGTCGAGGAACACCTGGCCCGCCGGGCCGGGTGAGAGTGAGGAGTGGGGACGTGACGCTGGCCAAGGAGCAGGCGCTCCGCGCGGTGAAGTCGGTGAGCCGGACGGTCGGCCGGCTGACCGCCGGTTCGCGGATGGTGCCGGGATTCCTGATCGTGGGGGCGCAGCGCTGCGGCACCACCTCGCTGTTCAAGACGCTGTCGCAGCATCCCGGTGTGCTGCCGCCCGCCTACCACAAGGGCGTGCACTACTTCGACATGGACTACCACCGGGGGATGAGCTGGTACCTCGGGCACTTCCCCACCACCGGCAAGGCCGAGGCGGTGAAGGCCCAGATCGGGGTACGCGGGATCACCGGCGAGTCCAGCCCGTACTACATGTTCCACCCGCTGGCCGGGCAGCGGATCGCCCGTGACCTGCCCTCGGTGAAGCTGCTGGTGCTGCTGCGTGACCCGGTGGAGCGCGCCTACTCGGCGCACTCGCACGAGCTGGCCCGCGGCTACGAGACCGAGGCGGACTTCGAGCGGGCGCTCGCGCTGGAGGAGTCCCGTACGGCGGGCGAGCGGGAGCGGATGATCAGCTCCGCGTCGTACGCCAGCGAGCACCTCCAGCACAACGCGTACCTGGCCCGGGGCCGCTACATCGAGCAGCTGGAGCGCCTGGAGGCGCTGGTCGGCCGGGACCGGATGCACGTCATCGACAGCGACGACTTCTTCGCCGACCCGCGCCCTTCCTTCGACGCGGTCTGCGACTTCCTCGGGCTGCCCCGCTGGGCGGACATCGCGTTCGGCAAGCACAACTCCCGCTCCCGTTCGCCCATGTCGGCGGAGCTGCGGACCCGGCTGGAGGACCACTTCGCGCCGTACGACGAGCGGCTGGCGACGTGGTGGGGACGCGTGCCGTCGTGGCGGCGGTGACGCGGGCGGACGCCGGCGGCACCCCGACGCTCACCGCACCGCCCCCCGGGCCGGGCGCGGGGCTGGGCGGCGCGGCCCGGCAGGGCTTCGCCAACCTGGTCGGGGTCGGGCTGGCCGCGGTCGCCGGCTTCGGCCTGAACATCGTCATCGCCCGCGGCTGGTCGGTCCGCGAGGCCGGCATGTTCTTCGCCGCCACCAGCGCGTTCATGATCGCCGCGTCGGCGGCCCGGCTCGGCACCGACGTCGGCACCGTCTACTTCGTCAGCCGCCAGCGCACGCTCGACCGCCGCGACCAGATCCGGGGCACCATCCTGGTCGGGTTGCTGCCGGTGCTCGTGGTCGGCACGCTGCTCGGGCTGGCCGGCTGGCTGGCCGCACCGGCGCTGGCCCGGGCCACCATGCCGGAGGCCGGGCCGGAGGCGGTGACCGCGCTGCGCATCCTGCTGGCGTTCGTGCCGCTGGCCGCGCTGAACGACTACGCGCTCGCCGCCTGCCGCGGCTTCGGCCAGATGCGCCCGCTGCTGACTGTTGAGCGGCTCGGCCGCACGCTGGTGCAGTTCCTGGGTGTGGCGGTGGCCGCCTGGCTCGGCATGTCCGCCACCGTCGCGCTGCCGCTGGCCTGGGTGGTGCCGTACCTGATCGCCGCGGTGGTCGCGCTGTTCTGGCTGAGCCGGCTGGTCGGCCGGGCCGGGCGGCAGGTGAGCCGGCCGGTGCCGGCGCGCGAGCTGGCCGGGCCGTTCTGGCGGTTCACCGGGCCCCGCGCCGTCAGCAGCCTGGCCGCGATCGTGGTGCAGCGGCTGGACATCGTGCTGCTCAGCGCGCTGCGCGGCCCGGCGGATGCGGCGATCTACACGGCCGCGACCCGGTTCCTGGCGCTGGGTCAGCTCTCCAGCGTCGCGCTGTCCAGCTCGGTGCAGCACCGGCTGGCCGCCGCGTTCGCCCGCGACGACCGGGCCGAGGCGCGCCAGCTCTACCAGGCCGCCACCGGCTGGCTCGTGCTGCTCTCCTGGCCCGCGTACCTGATCTTCGCGGCGTTCGCCACGCCGATGCTGGCACTGTTCGGATCCGGGTACGGCGACGGACGTCGGGTCGTGGTGCTGCTGGCGCTGACCATGCTGCTGGCCACCGGCTGCGGCATGGTCGACATGGTGCTCAACATGGCCGGGCGCACCGCGTGGACGTTCTACAACGCGATGACCGGCACCGTGCTCAACGTGGTCGGCAACCTGGTGCTCATCCCGCGGTACGGCATCCTCGGCGCGGCCCTGGCCTGGACCGTCTCCATCCTGGTCACCAACCTGGTGCCGCTGACCCAGCTCTGGTGGTCGATGCGGCTGCACCCGTTCGGCGCCGGTACCCGGGCCGCGATGGCGCTGGCGGTGGTCACGCTGGGTCTGCCGCTCGGCCTGGCGACGCTGCTCGGCGCCGGTCCGCTGGTACTCGCGCTGGTGACGGTCGCCGGGCTGGTCGCGTACGCGACGGGCGTCTGGCGCTGGCGGCGCACCCTGCACCTCGACGCGCTGCGCGCCCTCCGCCGCGGCCGTAACCGGGCCGGGGCGGACCCGGCCGCCCAGTCCTGACCGATCCTGCGCACCGATGGGACCTTCGATGACAAGCGACTCCCCCGCCCCGCACTCCGGCCTGTCCACCGTGAAGGCCGCGAAGCTCGCCGCGGTCGGTCTCCTGGCGGACCGCAAGGAACGCCGCGAGCTGGAACGGCCGGTCGAGGGGGGCGGCCGCCGGCTCACCCTGAAGGTGGAGCGTCCGATCTTCATCCTGGGCGCCCCGCGTTCCGGCACCACGTTCCTCGGCAGTTGCGTCGGCGCGCTGCCGGACGTGTCGTACCACTTCGAACCGCGCCTGACCAAGGCGGTCGCCCGCTGTGTCTACGAGGGAAGCTGGACGCCGCAGCGGGCCGCCCGCTACTTCCGCGGCTACTACGGCGCGCTGCTCGCCGCGTCCGGGCACGGCGGCCTGCGGTTCGCCGAGAAGGACCCGGAGAACTGTTTCATCGTGCCGTTCCTGACCGAGGTCTTCCCGGACGCGGTCTTCCTGCACGTCTACCGGGACGGGCGGGATGTGGCGGTGTCGCACGCCGAGCAGCCCTGGCTGAACGCCGCGTCCACCGGCACCGGCCGCAGCGGCCGGGGCGGTACGCCGTGGGGCGCCGCGCCCCGGTTCTGGGTGGAGCCGGAGCGGCGCGAGGAGTTCACGCAGGTCTCCGACCTGGGCCGGTCGGCCTGGATGTGGCGGCGGTTCACCAGCAGCGCGCTCACGCAGCTCGCCGAGCTGCCCGCGGAACGGGTGCGGCACCTGCGGTACGAGGACGTCGTCACCCGCCCGGCCGAGGCGGCCGAGGTCGTGGCCGACTTCCTGGAGGTCGGTGATCCGGCCGGACGGGAGGCGCTGCACGCCCGCTTCGCCAAGGCGCGGCCGGGCTCGGTGGGCCGGTGGCGGCAGCGACTGACCGAAAAGGATCTGGCCGACGTGATGGCTCAGGCCGGGCCGCTGCTGACGCGACTCGGCTACCCCGCCTGAGCGCCGCGTCACAGGTAGAGTGCCAGGGGTCGCCCGCCCGGCCCGGCGTGCCTCTCCGCCCACGCGGATCCGTCAGGGCCCCCATACCGTGGCCGGCGACCGTCCTGGGGAGAGGTTGCGGTGGTACGACGGTTACGACTGACGATGGCTGCCGTGCTGGGCCTGGCATTCCTGGCCCCGGCCGTGGCGGCCTGTGACATCGGCTCGGAGCGATCCGACGAGACGGCGACGGCGGTGCCGCCCCCGCCGACTGTGACACCGCGGACCGCTCCGGTCCGCACCACCGGGTGGGGGCCGGAGCCGCCGGAGAAGGGGGCCTGGCTCGGCACCTGGGTCAAGCCGCAGTACCACAACGCCAGCGGGCGGGCCGCGGCGTTCGACGCGTTCAACCAGGCGGCCGGCGGCAAGCTCGCCATCGCGCACATG
Source organism: Micromonospora sp. RV43 (assembly GCF_001029515.1). Classification (NCBI taxonomy): domain Bacteria; kingdom Bacillati; phylum Actinomycetota; class Actinomycetes; order Micromonosporales; family Micromonosporaceae; genus Micromonospora; species Micromonospora sp. RV43. The sequence goes on from NZ_LEKG01000002.1 coordinate 105,299, forward strand.
TTCCACGAGTGGAACGAGCCGTTCCCGAGCGCCACCGAGAAGTTGTTCCAGTCCCGGGGCAAGCTCCAGATGATCTCGTGGCAGGGCACCGACACCCGGTCCACGGTCAGCGGCGTCTACGACGCGCTGATCCGGGAACGCGCGAAGGACGTCAAGGAGTTCGGCGTTCCGGTGCTGCTGCGTTACCGGTGGGAGATGGACCGGCCGAACCTGGCCGCGAGCATGCACTCGCCGGAGGACTACGTCGCCGCCTGGAAGCACGTCCGCGGCATCTTCGCCGAGATGGGCGTCACCAACGCCGGGTGGGTGTGGTGCCCGCACGCGGACGGGTTCGCCGAGCCGCAGCGCCAGGCCGCCGCCTACTACCCGGGCGACGACCAGGTCGACTGGCTCTGCGCGGACGTCTATCCCAGTCCGGAGTGGAACAGCTTCTCCAACCGGATGGACCACTTCATGGCGTTCGCCAAGAAGCACCCGCGACCGGTCATCATCGGCGAGTACGGCCTGACCCAGGACGGGCGGCCGGGCCAGCGGGCCGAATGGATGCGCGAGGTCGGGCCGTACCTGAAGAAGCACCCGCAGATCAAGGCGGCGGTCTACTTCGCGGCCCGGCAGACGGAGAAGCCCATCTACGACAGCACCTTCGGCGACGACCCGGAGAGCGAGCAGGTATTCCGGGAGATGGCGACCGATCCGTACTTCCAGCCGCCGATGCCCGACCTGAGTGTTTCCTCAGGAACACCCTCCGTGTCCACCAGGTGATCGTCGTTCGTCTTTTCGTGTGACCCGGTGCGTTTCCTCGGTCAAAAAGGCCCAACCCGGGTGGACGGGCGACGGCCGAATGCGAGAAGGTATTGCTCTCACGTCTGCGGTCGGTCGGGTGACGCCCCGCCTCATGTCGGCACCGACCACGATCGCAGCGCCTCCGACGTTTCCCCCCGGAGTAGCCTGTGGCTTCCTCGATCCTGAGACACCGCTCGGTGTCCGCCTTCGGCGCTGCCGTGCTCGGCATCGCCACCTTGTTCACACCGGTACCGGCGCTCGCCGCGCCGGCCGCGGCGCCCGCGCCCGACCACAGCACGATGGTCGGCGAGGTGCCCTCGGAGAAGACGCCGAACATCAACGACGGCAACGTCGTGGCCATCCACGACGCCGGCAGCAAGGTGATCGTCGGCGGCTCGTTCACCAACGCGCAGAACCGGGGTTCCTCACCCACCCCGGTCGAACGCCGCGGACTGCTCGCCTTCGACAAGGCGACCGGCAAGATCGACAACGCGTTCGCGCCGGTGCTCGACGGTGACGTCACCGCCGTCATCGCCGGCCCGACCCCGGGCACGGTGTACGTCGCCGGCAAGTTCAACAAGGTCGGCGACAAGAACTTCCGCAAGCTGGCCCTGCTGAACGTCGCGGACGGCACCCCCGTCGACGGGTTCAAGGGCCCGGCGTTCAACGGCACCGTGAACGACATCGCGCTCGTCGACGGCCACCTGCTGGTGGGCGGCATCTTCACCACTGTGACCGCGACGACCAACCGCAACGGGCTGGCCTCGCTGAACCCGACCACCGGCGCGGTGGACGACTACCTCACCGTGTCGCTCACCGAGCACCACAACTGGACGCCGACCAACAACGGCGCCTCGGCCGGTGTCGGTACGGAGAAGCTCGCCGTCTCCCCCGACGGCAAGCACCTCGTGGTGATCGGCAACTTCAAGAAGGCCGACGACGTCGTGCACGACCAGATCGTGCGGATCAACCTGGGCGAGAGCTCGACGACCGTCGCCGACTGGAACACCGACGGCTACTCCGCGGCCTGCAAGTACGCCGCGTTCGACTCGTGGGTGCGCGACATCCAGTTCTCCCCGGACAGCAAGTACTTCGTCGTGGTCACCACCGGCGCGTCGTACCCGGGCACGCTCTGCGACTCCGCGGCCCGCTGGGAGACCGCCGCCAGCGGCGACGGCCAGAAGCCGACCTGGACGAACTTCAGCGGCGGCGACACCTTCCTCTCGGTCGGCATCAGCGAGAAGGCCGTCTACGTCGGCGGTCACTTCCGCTGGTCGAACAACCCGCTCGCCCGCGACAAGGCCGGACCGGGCGCGGTGCCGCGGGCCAGCATCGCGGCGCTCGACCCGGTGAGCGGCCTGCCGCTGTCCTGGAACCCGGGCCGCCACCCGCGCGGCTACGGCGTCACCGAGATGCTGGTGACCCAGGAGGGCCTCTGGCTCGGCAGCGACCAGGAGTACATCGGCAACTTCGACTACCAGCGCAAGCGGCTCGCCTTCTTCCCGCTGGACGGCGGCAACGCCCCGCACTCGACCAGCACCAAGGGTCTGCCGGGCAACGTCTACCAGGCCGGTCGCGCGGCGCAGACCGAGGTGCTCTACCGGGTCAACGCCGGTGGTCCCGCCATCCCGGCCACCGACGGCGGGCCGGACTGGGCCGCCGACAGCGCCACCGAGCCCAGCCCGTACCACAACACGGGCAACCAGGTCACCAGCTACACTACGAACGCGACGTTCGACCCCACCGTGCCGGCGAGCACGCCGGCCACGCTGTTCAACACCGAGCGGTGGGACGAGGCGACCGCGCCGGACATGCAGTGGGACATCCCGGTCGCGGCCGGCACCCGGGTCGACGTCCGGATCTACATGGCCAACCGCTGGTCCGGCACGAGCAAGCCGGGCGCCCGCAAGTTCGACGTCAGCATCGACGGCGTGCTCAAGCTGAACGACTTCGACCCGGTCGTCACCGCCGGCGGGACCGACCGCGGCACCATGCAGTCCATCTCGGTGGTCAGCGACGGCGTGGTCGACATCGACTTCGGCCGGGTGCTCCAGAACCCGCTGCTGCACGGCATCGAGATCGTCAAGACCGCGCCCACGCCGGACGCCTCCGACGTGCTCTACCGGGTCAACGCGGGCGGCGACCAGTTGGCCGCGCCGAGCGGCCCGGCCTGGGCCGCGGACACCGCCGCCGCGCCGAGCACCTACCACAACGCCGGCAACCAGGTGACCAGCTACACCACGAACGCCTCCCTCGACGGCACGGTGCCGTCGGGCACCCCGGTGGAGCTGTTCAACGCGGAGCGGTGGGACGAGTCGCCCGCGCCGGACATGCAGTGGGACTTCCCGGTCCCGGCCGGCACGCCGGTGCAGGTGCGGCTCTACCTGGCGAACCGCTGGGCCGGCACCGCCACCGCCGGCAAGCGCAAGTTCAACGTGACGATCGACGGCGTGGTCAAGCTGAGCAACTTCGACCCGATCGCCGCGATCGGCGCCACCAACCGGGGCACCATGCGCGCGTTCCCGATCACCAGCGACGGCAACATCGACATCGACTTCGGTCGCGTCCTGGAGAACCCGCTGGTGCAGGGCATCGAGATCGTCAAGCTGCCCCCGGTGCCGCCGGCCACCACCGTCGACAGCATCACCAAGCGCACGTACGACGGTGCGACCTCGGTCGGCAACGCGATGTCGGTGCCGAACGCGGACAACACCGGCTGGTCGGGCGTCAAGGGCGCCTTCTGGGTCGGCGGTGACCTGTTCTACGGCGTCGGCGGCGACCTCTACAAGCGCTCGTTCGACGGCAGCGAGTTCGGCACCCCGAAGAAGCTGGACCCGTACCACGACGCCAAGTGGGACCTGGTCGTCACCGGCTCCGCGCCGGAGGGCTCCACGTACGCCGGCATGACCGGCAACTTCTCCGCCGAACTGCCGAACGTGACCGCCATGTTCTACAAGGGCGGCCGGATCTACTACTCGCTGGCCGGTCAGAGCACGCTGTTCTGGCGCGGGTTCGCGCCGGACACCGGCACCGTCGGCGCCGAGCGCAACACGGTCACCGGCACCACGGCCTTCGCCGACGCGGGCGGCCTGTTCCTGGACGGCGACACGCTCTACGTCGTCTCCCGGAGCACCGGCACCCTGTCCTCGATGGCGTGGTCCGACGGCGTGCCGACCGGCTCCGCCACGGTGCGCAGCGGTCCGAGCGTCGACGACGTGGACTGGCGCGGCACCTCGGTCTTCGTCGGCCCCTGACGGGCGGGCACGACCGGAACGGAACAGATACGACGATGGCCCGGCCGATATCGGCCGGGCCATCGCCCTTTCCCCGGCGCCGATCGCGCCGGGCGGATCAGGTACGGGTCGGCGCGTGCTCGCCCGCCCAGACCCGCATCAGGTCCCGTACCGAGATCACTCCCGCCACCTCCCGGCCGTCGAGCACGACCAGGTGACGGAACCCGCCCCGGGCCATCGCCGCGGCTGCCTCCTCGACCGTCCAGTCCGGGCCGGCGTAGACGACGTCCCAGGTCAGGTGTGCCCCGGTGCGCTCGACATCCGGGTCGAGCCCGGCGCCGATCGCCTTCAGCACATCGCGTTCGGTCATGATCCCGACCCCCTCGGAGTCCGGGTCGATCACGACCGCCGACCCGACACCGCGGGCCGACATCATCCGGGCCGCCTGCCGGAGCGTGTGCTCCGGCCCGACCACCAGTACCTCGCTGGACATCGCTTCCCGTACCTGCATCACACATCACCCCTGTGGGACGGCGACTGAGTACGGACATGGTGGGCCATCGATGCGTACCGGGACAAGAACGGGCATCGCCGGAGACGGCCCGGATGGCTACTGTCGGAGGGTGCCCACCGAGCCCCTCCGCTGCGCCGGCGCGCTGATCGTCGACGACGACGGCCGCATCTTCATCCAACGCCGATCCCCCGAGCGACGCCTCTTCCCGAACTGCTGGGACATCGTCGGCGGCCACCTCGAACCGGGCGAGGAGATCGACGACGCGCTGCGCCGGGAGGTCACCGAGGAGACCGGCTGGGCCCTGTCGCACGTGCTCGGCCTGGTCGGCGAATACCGGTACACCGCCGACGACGGGCTGACCCGGGTGGAGACCGACTTCCTGGTCCGGGTGGACGGCGACCTGAGCCGGCCCCGGCTGGAAGCCGGCAAGCACACCGAGTTCCGCTGGCTTGCGGAGTCGGAGATCGCGCTGCTCGACGAGCACCGGGACGTCAACGACGGAATGATCCGGCGGATCGCGGAGGACGGCTTCGCGGCGCTGCGCTCGATCGGGCTGACGGGCTGAACCACTGCCGGTCGGTGCCCGGCGATATCCTCGCCGGGTGGAATCGGGTCGAGAAGAGGAGCGTGTCGGCATGATCGGGATGGTGCTCGCCGCAGGTGCGGGGCGCCGGCTGCGGCCGTACACCGACACCCTGCCCAAGGCCCTGGTGCCGGTCGACGGGGAGACCACCATCCTCGACATCGCGCTGCGCAACCTCGCCGAGGTGGGGCTAAACGAGGTCGTGATCGTGGTCGGCTACGCGGCCGACGCGGTGCGGCAGCGCCAGGCCGCCCTGGAGGAGAAGTACGGCGTCACGATCACCCTGGTTTACAACGACAAGGCCGAGGAGTGGAACAACGCGTACTCGCTCTGGCTGGCGCGTGAGCACTTCTCCCGGGGCGTGCTGCTCGTAAACGGCGACACCGTGCACCCGGTGAGCGTGGAGAAGACGCTGCTGGCCGAGCGCGGCCCGGGCATCCTGCTCGCCGTGGACACGCTCAAGCCGCTGGCCGAGGAGGAGATGAAGACCACCTTCGACGCCGCCGGCCAGCTCACCCGGATCACCAAGCTGATGGACCCGGGCGAGGCGTACGGCGAGTACATCGGCGCGACGCTCATCGAGCCGCAGGTGGCCGAGCCGCTCGCGGACGCGCTGGAGGCGACCTGGCGGCGCGACCCGAACCTCTACTACGAGGACGGCTACCAGGAGTTCGCCGAGCGCGGCGGCGAGGTGCGGGCGGCCCCGATCGGCGACGTCTCCTGGGTCGAGGTCGACAACCACGCCGATCTGGCCCGGGCGCGGGAGATCGCGTGCCGCTACTAGCCCGCAGCGTCCTCACCCCGCTGCACATCGACGTGCGGCGGGGCGCGGTGGCCGATCTGGCGGCGATCCTCTCCGACGGGCGGATCTCGGCCGGTGGCGACGTCGCCGTGGTGGTCGGGCCGGGGCAGGGCGAACGGATCGCCGAGCTGATCCGGCCGTCGCTGCGCTCGGCCGACGTGTTCACCGTGGCCGGGGGGACGCTCGACGCCGCCGACGACCTGGGGGCGAAGCTGCGCACCCGGTCGTACGACGCGGTGGTCGGCATCGGCGGCGGCAAGACCATCGACGTGGCCAAGTACGCCGCGACCCGGCGCGGGCTGCCGATGGTGTCGGTGGCGACGAGCCTCGCCAACGACGGCATCGCCTCCCCGGTGGCGAGCCTGATCACGGAGGGCCTGAAGGGCTCCTACGGTGTGCACATCCCGATCGCGGTGATCGTGGACCTGGACTTCGTGGAGGCCGGGCCGGAGCGGCACAACCGGGCCGGCGTCGGCGACGTGGTGAGCAACATCAGCGCACTGGCGGACTGGGAACTGGCCCGGCGGGTACGCGGTGAGCGGGTCGACGGGCTGGCCGCCTCGCTGTCGCGCGCCGGCGCCGAGGCGGTGCTCAACCACCCGGGCGACATGAGCGACGACGGCTTCGTCACGGTGCTCGCCGACGCGCTGATCTCCAGTGGTCTGGCGATGGCGATCGAGGGCACCAGCCGGCCGTGCAGCGGCGGCTGCCACGAGATCATGCACGCGATCGACGCGCTGTTCCCCGGCACCGCCTCACACGGCGAGCTGGCCGGGCTCGGCGCGCTGTTCTGCACGTTCCTGCGCGGCGACGAGCGCCGGTTCGCCGAGATGGCGGCCTGCCTGGCCCGGCACGGGCTGCCCCGGCTGCCGGCCGAGGTCGAGCTGACCGACGACCAGTTCGTCGAGGCGGTGCAGTTCGCGCCGGCCACCCGGCCGGACCGCTACACCATCCTCGAACACCTCGCGATGTCCGCTACCGAGACGCGGGAGCGGCTGGCAGACTACGCCGGTGCCCTCCGCGACCACATTGGCTGAGCCCCGTCCCACCGTCGCCGACTTCCACCGGGTCAACCGGGGAGGCGGCCTGTTCAGCGAGTCGATCAGCCAGTGGATCGGGGCGGCCTTCGCGCTGGCCGCGCAGCGCCTCGGGTTGCGCCCGACCGCGCTGACGCTCGCCAACCTGGTGCTGGGGCTGGCCGCCTCGGTCACAGTGGTGGCGCTCGCCGACGACGTGGCCGCCGGCACCGTACCGGCCTGGGTGGTCGGGCTGGTCGCCCTGGTCGCCTGGCAGATCGCGTACGCGCTGGACTGCGCCGACGGGCAGCTCGCGCGGGTGACCGGTCAGGGCAGCGCGGCCGGCGCCCGGATCGACGTGCTCTGCGACGTGGCCGCCCAGATCGCGCTGGTCGCCGCCATCGGCGCGACAGCCGTGGCGCAGCGCCCGTCCACGCCGGTCTGGCTGGTGGCGGTGTTCGCCGGCACCTGGATGGTCAACCTGGTGACCTCGGTGATGCAGTCGGGGCCGAACGCGGCGAGCATGGTCACCTCGACCTCGCTCCCGGTACGCCTGGTCAAGCTGGTCCGCGACTACGGGGCGGTGATCTTCGTGGCCGGCTTGGTGCTGGCCTTCGCGCCGGCCCTCGCCTTCTGGGTGGTGGTGGCGTTCACGGTGGTCAACGGCGGCTTCCTGCTGGCCAGCATCGCGTTCTCCGCCCGCGCCTCCCTGCGGTAAGGAAGGGCCCCTTCTTAACGCCTCGTGCATTGAAAGGGGCCCTTCCTAACACCTCGGTCAGCGCGCGGCACGACCTCCGGCCAGGCCGGCGTAGATGTCGATCAGGCGCTTCGTGATGACGTCGGGGTGGAAGGTGCGCTCGTAGCGGGACCGGGCCGCGCCGGCGAGCATGCGTGCCTCGGCGGCGGCCAGCGGCAGCGCGGCGGCGAGCACGTCCACCTCGGGCGCCACCACCCAGCCGGCCTCGCCGCGCTGCACCCCTGACGGCAACGCGACCCGCCCGTCGCCCGGGGCCGCTGTGGCCACCTCGGCCGGGCCGGTGCCGGCGGGCTCACGCGGGCCGTCTGCACCCACCAGGTACGGGATGCCGCCGAGCGCGGTGCCGAGCACCGGCCGCCCCGACGCCAGCGCCTCGATGATCACGGTGGGCAGCACGTCGTGCCAGGTGGAGGTGGCCAGCACCACGGAGCTGTCGGCCAGCGCCGCGCGTACCCCGGAGCGGTCGAGCTGGCCCAGGTAGAGCACGTCGGGCCGCTCGGCGGCGGCCGCCTCGGCGAGCGGACGCAGCTCGCCGTCACCGGCGATGCGCAGCGGGCCGAGCGCGCCCACCGGGTGCCGGCGCCACGCCGCGAGCAGCAGATCGAGGCCCTTCTCGGGGCTGAGCCGGCCCATGAAGAGGAAGCCGTTCCCGGACGGCGCCGGGGTGCCCGGATCGGGCACGGCGTTCGGCTTGACCACGATCCGCTCGTCCGGGATGCCGTAGTCGCGCAGATGATCAGCGACCGCCGTGGTGAGCGCGATGTACCGGTCCACCGACTTCCAGGTGGGGCGGTGCACGGCGAGCGTGGTCGCCATCAGCGCGCTCTGCGCCCGGGAGTTGCGGTAGCAGCGGTGCACGATCGCCGGTACGCCCAGCGTCCGCCCCCGGCAGTCCTGGCAGATCACGCCGTCGCGGAAGTAGAGGCCCGAGGAGCAGACCTGCCGGTAGTTGTGCACCGTCTGCACCACCGGCACGCCGCGCTTGTGCGCGGTCCGCACCACCCAGGGCGAGAGCAGAGGGTACGGGTTGTGCAGGTGCAACACGTCCGGCCGATGCTCGGTGAGCAGGCGGTCGAGGTCGTGCTGGGCCTTCGGCGCCCAGATCGGCGAGATCGGCAGCAGCGCCTTGGCCGGCTTGGACATCGACGGGATCTCGTCCGAGCTGCGCAGGAACGGCAGCACCTCCACGCCGGCGGCGGCGAGCTGGGCGATCTCCGCGTCGACGATGGTGTTCTCGCCGGAGGGCTGGGCTTCCCGGTACCGGTTGTGCGCCACCACGATTCTCACAGAGCTCGCCTTTCGTTCGCGACTGTGCCGATCTCTGCTCGCGGCTGCGGGGCTCGCAAGCTCACTCCTCGCGCTCGCGCATGGGACTCGCAAGCTCATTCCTCGCGCTCACGGGAAAGAAGGCTACCGTTGTACCGTGCCCGAACTTCCGGAGGTGGAAGCGCTCGCCGGTTACCTGCGCGAGCGTGCGGTGGGCCGCCGCGTCGAGCGGTTCGAGGTCGCCGCGATCAGCGCCCTGAAGACGTACGATCCGCCGCCGAGCGCGGTCGCCGGCCGTGCGGTCACCGGCGCCGGCCGGTACGGCAAGTTCCTGGACGTCCGGTTCGACGAGGGACTGCACCTGGTGGTCCACCTGGCCCGGGCGGGCTGGCTGCACTACCGGGAGGCGTTCCCGTCGGCGACCCCGCTGCGGCCCGGCAAGGGTCCGATCGCCGTGCGGGTACGCCTCGACGACGGCTCCGGCTTCGACCTGACCGAGGCCGGCACCCAGAAGAAGCTGGCCGCGTACCTGGTCACCGACCCGGCGCAGGTGCCGGGCGTGGCGAAGCTCGGGCCGGACGCGTTGGAGGCGGACCTGCCCACATTCGCCGAGCGGCTGCGCAGCCGCCGGGGTCAGGTGAAGGGCGTGCTGACCGACCAGGCGGTGCTCGCCGGGGTGGGGAACGCGTACTCGGACGAGATCCTGCACGCGGCGCGGCTCTCGCCGTTCGCGATCACCGACCGGCTCACCGACGACCAGCTCGCCGGTCTGCACGCGGCGACACGCACGGTCCTCGGCGACGCGGTACGCCGGTCGATGGGGCAGCGGGCCGCGGAGCTGAAGGGCGAGAAGCGTTCGGGCCTGAAGGTGCACGCCCGCAAGGGACTGCCGTGTCCGGTCTGTGGCGACACCGTGCGCGAGGTCTCGTTCGCCGATTCGAGCCTCCAGTACTGCCCCACCTGTCAGACCGGCGGCAAGCCGCTGGCTGACCGAAGGTTGTCCCGGCTCGTACGGTGAGTAATGGCATTCGCCGGTTACCGAGCGGAATCGACCGGCGATCGCCGAAGGTCCGGTCCGCCCCTCTACCCGAGCCGTCATCCATCGGTATAGTGGCTCGGTCCCCGGCTTCACAACTGATTCGGAGCCGGCCAGATCTCACCGAGCACCAGCGGAACGGCTTCCTCGCGGGGGCCGGTCCAAGCCGGGCCCGCGTGGGAGACTGGGACGGTGAGCGACCCGGGCCCTCACGCCGAGTGAGGACGCGGGTCATGCGGGAGGACATGGGTTGAGGTGACGACAAGCCTCCAGCGCCCGGTAACCGACAGAGGCCGGAGCAAGAGCGTGCGGCACGTCGACAGCTTTGAGATCCAGCCGCCGACTCCGCCGTCGCACAACGGCGTACCCCGGTCGGCGTGGGCCCGAGCCCGGCGCCGGGTGTCCCGGTGGCACCGGCCCTACATCGCATTCCTGCTGCTGCTCGACTTCGGCGCGGCCGCCCTGGCCAGCTTCCTGGCCGTGCAGATCTTCGAGCAGGCCGCCTCCGGCTTCCGGAACGCGCCCGAGGCGTGGTTCTACACCGTGGCCTTCGCGCTCCTGCCGCTCGGCTGGGTGCTCATCCTCTGGGGCAACCGGGCCTACGACCGGCGCTACCTGGGCCTCGGCCCGGACGAGTTCAAGCGGGTGATCCGCGGCGGCGTCGCGGTCGCCGCGACGGTCTCGTTCCTCGCCTTCGCCACGAAGACCACCCTGTCCCGCTGGACGGTCGGCTTCGCGCTGCTCGGCGCCCTGCTGCTGATCCTGCTCGGCCGCATGATCGCCCGGGCCTGCCTGCACGCGCTGCGCCGCCGCGCCGGCCACGCCGGGCACCGGATGGTGCTCGTCGGCACGCTTCCGGAGTGCCTGGAGGTCTACACCACAGTCACCCGGAACCCGTCCGTCGGCCTCGTGCCAGTGGCCATCCACCTCACCGACGGGTACGCCGCCGCGCGCGGCCTGGAGACCCCGGTGCCGGTGTACGCGGGCCGGGACGTGCTGGCCCTGGTGCGTGAGGTCGGCGGCGACACGATCGCGGTCTGCGGCTCGGCCAGCGCCGAGCCGGGCGAGCTGCGCCGGCTGGCCTGGCAGTTGGAGGGCTCCGGCGTCGATCTGGTGGTCGCGCCCCAGCTCACCGACATCGCCGGTCCCCGGGTGCACATCCGCCCGATCGAGGGCCTGCCGCTGCTGCACGTCGAGGAGCCGACCCTGTCCGGGCCGGCGCTGCTGGTCAAGAACCTGATGGACCGGGTCGCCGCCGGGCTGGGCCTGCTGCTGCTGGCCCCGCTCTTCCTCGCCATCGCCGTCGCCATCCGGATCTCCGACCCCGGGCCGGTCTTCTTCCGTCAGCCCCGGGTGGGGCACGAGGGGCGGACGTTCCGGGTCTGGAAGTTCCGGACCATGTACGTCGACGCCGAGGAGCGGCTGGCCGGCCTGGTCGACCAGAACGAGACCGACGGCATGCTGTTCAAGATGAAGCAGGACCCCCGGGTCTTCCCGGTGGGCCGCTTCCTGCGTGCCACGTCGTTGGACGAGCTGCCCCAGCTGATCAACGTGCTCTGGGGCGAGATGTCGCTCGTCGGCCCGCGCCCGCTGCCCGCCGACGACGGCGACTTCCTCGGCGACGTCCGGCGCCGGCTGCTGGTCCGGCCGGGCATGACCGGTCTGTGGCAGGTCTCCGGCCGCTCCGACCTGTCCTGGGACGAGGCGGTCCGGCTCGACCTCTACTACGTCGACAACTGGTCGCTGGCGTACGACCTGAGCATCCTGTGGCGGACCGTGGGCGTGGTGCTGGCCCGCAAGGGCGCGTACTAGCGCTACCGGGCCGGCACCCGGCAGGATCGCTGCGTGGGTGGCAACCTCTCCGCCGTCTTCGCCGTCGTCTCGCTGGTCACCGCGCTGGCCGCGGCGCTCTGGGCGGTGCTGCGGCTGCGCGGTCGGCGGGGCATCGCCACCGCCACGCAGCGGGCCACGTACGAGGTGCTGCACACAGCGGGGCTCGCCGCCGAGCCGCTGCGCGCCGGCCTGACCGCGGCGGACGCGGCGAAGGCCGTACGCCATCTGCGGGCCCTCGTGGGCGCGGCCGGGCTGGCGCTGACGGACCGCGACGCGTTGCTCGCGGTCGACGGGCAGGGCGCGCACCACGGCGACCAGCTGGTCGCGGCGGCCCGGCGGGCGGCCGACAGCGGGCGCTCCACAGTGCTGGGCGAGTCGGAGCTGCGTTGCGACCTGGTCGACTGCCCGGTACGCGGCGCGGTGGTGGCGCCGCTGCGCGCGGACGGGCGGGTGGTCGGGGCGCTGGTGGCGGTGGCCGACGAGCGCCCGGCCCCGGGTCTGGTGCAGGCGACGCTGGAGACCGCGCACTGGGCGGGTGACCAGCTCGCGCTGGCCGAGCTGGAGTCGTCGCGGGAGCGGCTGGCGCGGGCCGAGGTACGCGCGCTGCGCGCTCAGATCAGCCCGCACTTCATCTACAACGCGCTCACCGCGATCGGCTCGTTCGTGCGCACCGACCCGGAGCGGGCGCGGGAGCTGATCCTGGAGTTCGCCGAGTTCACCCGCTACTCGTTCCGGGCGCACGGCGAGTTCACCACGCTGGCCGAGGAGCTGCGTTCGATCGACCGCTACCTGACCATCGAGCGGGCGCGTTTCGGCGAGCGGCTCCAGGTGCGCCTCCAGATCGCGCCGGAGGTGCTGCCGGTGACGCTGCCGTTCCTCTGCCTCCAGCCGCTCGTGGAGAACGCGGTCCGGCACGGGTTGTCCCGCAAGCCGGGCACCGGCATGGTGAGCATCGAGGCCCGGGACGCGGGCGCGGAGTGTCACATCACGGTGGAGGACGACGGGGTGGGGATGGATCCGACGACGCTAACCGCCGGCATCGCCGAGGTGTCGGGCGCGGCCGGCGACCCGGCCGACGACCCGGGGCAGCACGTCGGCCTCTCGAACGTCGACGAACGGCTCCGGTCGGTCTTCGGGGACGGCTTCGGCCTGGTGGTGGAGACCGGCCTGGGTTCGGGTACGAAGGTCAGCATGCGTGTGCCGAAGTTCCACCCCGGCGTCCGGGCGTCGTCGTGACCGTCACCGGCACCGGTTTCCTCCGGGTGCTGGCGGTGGACGACGAGCCGCCCGCGCTCGACGAGCTGGCGTACCACCTGCGCGCCGACCCCCGGGTGGCCCGGCTGCACACGGCCGGGGACGCGACCGAGGCGCTGCGCGTGCTGCGCGACGACGACGTGGACGTGGTGTTCCTCGACATCCGGATGCCGGGGCTGGACGGCATGGAGCTGGCCCGGGTGCTGCGCCGGTTCGCGCGGCCGCCGGCGATCGTGTTCGTCACCGCGTACGACGACGGCGCGGTGGACGCGTTCGACCTGGGCGCCACCGACTACGTGCGCAAGCCGGTACGCGCCGAGCGGCTGGCCGAGTCGCTGCGCCGGGTGATCGGCTCCCGGGTGGTGCCGTCGCATCCGGCCGCGCTGGCCCGGGCGGAGGAGGATCCGACCATCCCGATCGAGCTGGCCGGCACCACGCGGATGCTGCCCCGCTCGGCGGTGCGGTGGGTGGAGGCGCAGGGCGACTACGCGCGGCTGCACACGGCGGAGGGGTCGCACCTGGTCCGGGTGTCGCTGGCGACGCTGGCCGAGCGCTGGGCCGATGCCGGGTTCGTCCGGATCCACCGGTCGTATCTGGTGCAGCTGCGGCTCATCGCCGAGCTGCGGCTGGTCAACTCCGGCTACGTGGTGGTGATCGACGGATCCGAGCTGCCGGTGAGCCGCCGGCACACCCGGGAGCTGAAGGACAAGCTGGTACGCGCCGCGAAACAGGACTGGAGCCGCTGAGGGACGGGGGCGTCGGGAGCGCTGACGTACAATGTACGGCAGACCGTACGACAGGGTGGGGGACCGCATGTCCGACGACCGTTTCGACGCCGCTACCGAATTCGACAGCCAGCTCGGCCGCCTCGTGCAGCTCGGGTACCCGGCACTGGCCGGGCAGACCGAGAATGAGTTCCGGGCGCTGCTCACCCCGCTGCGCGACGCGGCGGTCACCGGTGCCGCCGGACTGGCCGCTCCCACCGACGCCCGGGTGCCGTTCCTGCTGGTGACCACGCGGGAGCTGGTGCCGGTGCCGGAACGCATCGCGCTCACCACGCTCGCCGGCAAGCGCAAGACCGGCGTCCTCGACCGGAACTTCCCCGCCGACGACCTGCCCACGTTCCACCCGATCAAGGAGCTGGAGGTGCCGTCCGGTCCCGCGTACCTGCTCTTCGACGTGGACCGGGGCGAGGAGTACCGCAACGTGCCGCCGTCGGCCGTGCTCGAGGACATGACCGCGAAGGACCGGCTGCCGATCACGATCGACGAGGGGCTGGCGTTCGTCACGTTGCACCCGCAGGCGCTGGCGAGCAACAGGTGCTTCTCGCTCGTGGGGTCGCGCTGCGGCGACCGGCGGGTGCCGGCGCTGTGGATCAGCCAGGGCGCGCCGAAGCTCGGGTGGTGCTGGTTCGGCAACCCGCACACCTGGCTCGGCTCGGCGACCGCGAACCCGGTACGGGTGGGGCTGAGCTGACGCTGTCCACAACGACTCCACGCCATCCACCGGGTTATCCACAACCGTGAAGCGTTATCCACAGGTTGTGCACAGGGCCCGGACGCCTGCTCTTGACATTCCCGCTGAGCGGGCGAGACTGCCGGGGGTGACCGGAGCCGCGGAACAGCATCTGACGGGGCGGCCCGCCGAGGCCGCCCCGGTTCCCGGCCCGCGCGCGTCCGCACCGCTCCGCGAGCCGGGCAGCGGGCCGGCGCCGGCCGCCGCGCCGAAGCGGACCCGGATCGTGCTGGCCGAGGTCTCCCGGACGGGCGACCCGGCCGACCGCACCCGTTCCGAGCTGACCCAGCAGACCCCTGTCGGCGAGACGCTCGTACAGGGGCTGATGCGCGCCCAGCTCTCCCTCGCGCTGCGGCTCAGCCTGCTGGTGCTGATCGGGCTCGGCGGCCTGCCCTGGCTGTTCGCCATCGCGCCCACTGTCGGCCGGGTCACGGTGCTCGGGGTCAACCTGCCGTGGCTGCTGCTCGGCGTCGTGTCCTTCCCGTTCCTGATCGTCGTCGGCTGGGCGTACGTGCGCCTGGCCGAACGCAACGAGCAGGACTTCGTCGACCTGATCCGACGGCCGGAACACTGATGTCCAACGGCTACGTGGTCCCGGCGATCGTCGCCGTCACCCTGGTCACCGTCGGCATCGGCTTCTACGGGCTGCGGCTGGCCCGGACCACCTCGGACTTCCTGGTCGCGTCCCGGTCGGTCAGCCCGACCTGGAACGCCGCCGCGATCGGCGGGGAGTACCTGTCGGCGGCGAGCTTCCTCGGCGTCGCCGGGCTGATCCTCAAGTACGGCGTGGACGTGCTCTGGTACCCGGTCGGCTTCGCCGCCGGATACCTGGCGCTGCTGCTGTTCGTGGCCGCGCCGCTGCGCCGCTCCGGCGCGTTCACGCTGCCCGACTTCTGCGAGGTGCGGCTCGGTTCCCGCCGGCTGCGGACGCTCGCCACCGTCTTCGTGATCTTCATCGGCTGGCTGTACCTGGTGCCGCAGTTGCAGGGCGCCGGGCTGACGCTGGCCACGCTCACCGGCTCGCCGTACCCGCTCGGCGCGCTGCTCGTCGCCGTGGTGGTGACCGCGAACGTGGCGCTGGGCGGCATGCGGGCGATCACCTTCGTGCAGGCGTTCCAGTACTGGCTCAAGCTCACCGCACTCGCCGTACCCGCCATCTTCCTGGCGTTGCAGTGGCAGGCCGACGCCCGCCCGGCGGTGACCCCGCCCGACGGACCGACGTTCCGGACCGCGACCACAGTCGTGGTCGAGCACCGCGCGACGCTCACCCTGCCCGACGGCGACATCCGGGAGGTACGCCCCGGCGACCGCCTGGAGTTCGCCGCCGGTGACCCGGTGCCGGAGGTGTCCGGCGCGGCGACCGGCGCCACCGAATGGCTGCTGCCGGACACCGCCGGCGAGGACGACCGAGGGCTGTTCGCCACGTACTCGCTGATCCTGGCCACGTTCCTCGGCACCATGGGCCTGCCGCACGTGCTGGTCCGCTTCTACACCAACCCCGACGGCGCCGCCGCCCGCCGCACCACGCTCGTGGTGCTGGCGCTCGTCGGCGTCTTCTACCTGCTGCCCACCGTGTACGGCGTGCTGGGCCGCATCTACACCCCGCAACTGCTGGTGAGCGGCCAGACCGACGCGGTGGTGGTGCTGCTGCCCGGTGCCGCGCTCGGCGACGGCACCACCGGCCGGCTGCTCGCCGCGCTCGTCGCGGCCGGCGCGTTCGCTGCGTTCCTGTCCACCTCGTCCGGCCTGCTCACCAGCGTGGCCGGGGTGATCTCCACGGACGTGCTGGGGCGCGGCTCGGTACGCGGCTTCCGGCTCGCCACGGTGATCGCCGGCGGGGTGCCGGCGGTGCTCTCGCTGAACGTCTCCGGGCTGGACGTGTCACAGGTGGTGGGGCTGGCGTTCGCGGTGGCCGCGTCGAGCTTCTGCCCGCTGCTGGTGCTCGGCATCTGGTGGCGCGGCCTGACCGACCTGGGCGCCGCCGCCGGTGTGCTGGTCGGCGGCGGCGCGGCCGTCGGGGCGGTGCTGCTCACCGTGCTCGGCCCGCCGCTGACCGGGTGGCCGGCGACGCTGACCACCCAGCCGGCCGCGTGGACGGTGCCGCTGGCGTTCACCGTCATGGTGGTGGTGTCGATGGCGAGCCGGCGTCGGCTTCCCCGCGACGTCGGCGCCACCATGCTCCGCCTGCACACCCCGGAGTCGCTGCGCCTGTAGGCGCTACTCCCCAGGTAGGAGCAGAAGATCACCCTGCCGCCCGAGCAGCCGCTGGCCGGAGCCCGATACGGTCGGACCATGACCGATCAGCACCCCGCGCTCTCCCTTCGTGGTCTGGCCAAGCGCTTCGACACCAAGGTCGCGGTGGCGGGCGTCGACCTCGCCGTGCCGACCGGCTCGTTCTACGGCCTGCTCGGCCCGAACGGAGCGGGCAAGACCACCACCCTCTCCATGGCCGTCGGCCTGCTGCGGCCCGACGCCGGTGAGGCGAGGGTGCTCGGGTACGACGTCTGGGCCGACCCGGTCCGAGCCAAGAGCCTGCTCGGTGTGATGCCCGACGGCGTACGCCTCTTCGACCGGCTGAGCGGGGCGGAGCTGCTGGCGTACCACGGTCTGCTGCGCGGCATGGACCCGGCGGTGGTCGACCAGCGGGCGGCGGAGCTGCTCGACGTGCTGGCGCTCTCCGACGCCGGCCGCACGCTGGTGGTCGACTACTCGGCGGGCATGAAGAAGAAGATCGGGCTGGCCTGCGCGCTGCTGCACGGTCCGCGCCTGCTGGTGCTGGACGAGCCGTTCGAGGCCGTCGACCCGGTCTCGGCGGCGCTGATCCGCGACATCCTGCACCGGTACGTCGGCGGCGGCGGAACGGTGATCTTCTCCAGCCACGTGATGGAGGTGGTCGAGCGGCTCTGCTCCCACGTGGCGATCCTGGCCGAGGGCCGGATCAAGCGGGTGGGCACGCTGGCCGAGGTGCGCGGCGACCGGTCGCTGGAGGACGTCTTCGTGGAGGTGGTCGGCGGCCGGACCGCGACCGGCGAGGAGCTGTCGTGGCTGTCCCGGTGACCGTCCCCGAGCGTCCGGCCCGGCGCGTGTCGCCCTGGCACTTCGTCCGGCTCAAGCTGCGGGTGCTCGGCAACAACTTCCGGGGTCAGACCTGGCGGGTCGCGCTGTTCGTCCTCGGCCTGCTGTTCGGGCTCTGGTTCGCCGCCGTCGGGTTCTTCCTGCTCGCCGCGCCGGGGCTGGCCGGCGAGTCCCGGTACGCGCTGATGATCGCCGCGTTCGGCGGTGGCGTTCTGACGCTCGGCTGGCTGCTCCTGCCGCTCGTCTTCTTCGGCGTGGACGAGACGCTCGACCCGGCCCGGTTCGCGCTGCTGCCGCTGTCCCGCCGCACCCTGGTCACCGGTCTGCTGGCCGCCGCCCTGGTCAGCGTGCCGGCCCTGGCGACGGCGATCACGGCGGCCGGGCTGGTGGTCACCGCCGGCGCGCTCGGTGGATGGGCGGCCGCCCTGGTCGGCGCGCTCGGCGTGGTCGTCGGGCTGCTCGTCTGCCTGGCCGGTGCCCGCGCGCTGACCAGTGCGTTCGCGACGATGCTGCGCTCCCGCCGGGTACGCGACCTGGCCGCCGTGCTGCTCGCGGTGCTGGCCGCGCTGCTCGGGCCGTTGCAGTTGCTGGTACTCGCGGCGGTACGGCAGACCGACTGGGACCGGCTGGACGGTGTGGCCCGGGTGGTCGGCTGGACGCCGTTCGGCGCACCGTGGACCGCCGGCGTGGACGTGGCCCAGGGGCGGACCGGTGCGGCGGTGGTGAAGCTGCTGATCGCGGTCGCGACGCTCGGCGTACTCCTGTTCTGGTGGTCGCGGTCGCTGGAGTCGGCGATGGTGGGCACCGCGAGCAGCGGCCCCGCGCGGACGCCGCGCGCTGTGGCCGGCGGCGCGGTCGCGCAGCTCTTCCCCCGCGCGGTGGGCTGGGCCCGGCGGGACCGGTTCGGCGCGATCGTCGCCCGGGAGTGCCGCTACTGGTGGCGGGACGCCCGCCGCCGGGCCAACCTGATCACCGTCGCCGTGGTCGGCGTGTTCGTGCCGCTGATGGTCAACCTGGGCGGCCCCGCGTTCCTGTCCGAGGGCGGCGCCGCGTTCGACCAGGCGACAGCCGATTCCTCACCGGCGATGGTCAGCCTCACCATGGTCTTCGTGGGGGCGCTCGCGTCGTTGACGCTCGCCAACCAGTTCGGCTTCGACGGCAGCTCGTTCGCGGCGAACGTGGTCGCCGGTGTGCCGGGGCGGGTGGAGCTGCGGGCCCGGATGGCCGCGTTCTCGATCTACGTGGTGCCGATGCTCCTCGTGATCGCCGTCGCGCTGGCCGTCGTCCTCGGCCGGCCCGAATGGCTCGGCGTGATGGGTGGCGCGTTGTTCGCCGCGTACGGCTGCGGGCTCGCGATCAACGCGTTCGTCTCAGTGCTCGGCGCGTACTCGCTGCCCGAGTCGAGCAACCCGTTCGCCCTGAACAGCGGCGCGGGATTCACAAAGGGCCTGCTCACCCTGGTCTCCATGGTCGGCTCCGCGGTGGTGGCGGTGCCGTTCGTGGTGGCCGCCGCGCTGCTCGGCGACGTGTGGCTCTGGCTGGCACTGCCGGTCGGCCTGGCGTACGGCGGAGGCGCGGCACTGCTCGGCGCGTACATGGCGGGGGACACGCTGGATCACCGGCAGCCGGAGCTGCTGGCCGCTGTCACGCCGAGGCGCTGATGCCTGTCGTCGAAGCGGTCACCACGGTCCCGGTCCCGCCGGAGCTGGCGTTCGCCGTCTCCCAGACCACCGCCCCGGTGCGGTACCGCTGGGATCCGTTCGTCCGCGAGCAGCACTTCGTCGACGGCGCGACGCGGCCCGGCCGCGGCGTGCGCACGTACACCCGGTCCCGGCACGGCCTGGTCATGGTCAGCGAGTACGTCTCCTGGTCACCGCCGACCAACGTCGGCATGAAGATGGTGCGCGGACCGTGGTTCTTCGAGCGGTTCGGCGGCGGCTGGCGGTTCGCGCCCGGCCCGGATCCCGGCACCACTGTCGCGACTTGGCGGTACAACTTCCGCTGCCGGCCGGCGTTCCTGCGCCCGGTCGCCGAGCGGATCGGGGAGTGGTTGCTCGGGCGCGACATCCGCCGCCGGATCGCCGGGTACGCGGCCGGCTGCGCCGACCCGGAGGTGCTGGCCGCCGCCCGCCGCCTGGTCGCCGACGACTGAGCCGCGCGTCCCGGGCCGCCGTCAGGCGGTGCGGCGCATCGCCGCGTAGACGTGGTGGCCGTCGCCGACGCTGGTCATGGTGACCAGCTCCCAGCCGTAGTTCGACAGGTGCTCCACCGCTTCCATCAGCGGCTGGAACGCCCTGCGGCCCCAGGTGTTGTTCGCCCTGACCAGCAGGTGCCGGTGGGGATAGGCACGCAGGTCGACCTGGCCGCCCAGGATGGCGTCGGCGGCGACGACCCGTTCCTGGGCGAGCTGCTGCGGGGGAATGAGAGCCATGCCCGGCAGGGTAGGGCGTTCCGTCGAACCTCGCGCGGGGACGGGCGGCACAATGTTTCACGTGAATCCAGAGCCAGGCGCGCAGATCCACTCCACCGATCCGTTCGCGGCGCCGGCCGCGCAACGCTCGCCGGTACGCCGGCTGCGCGGACGGCTGGCCGCCCCGGTGACGCTCTGGACCGCGCCCGGTCCGGCCGGGCTGACCGTCTCCTCCACGCTCGTGGCCGAGGGCGAGCCGGACCGCCTGCTGGGCCTGATCGACCCGGAGTCGGACCTGTGGGCGGCCGTCGAGGAGGCGGGACGGTTCGCGGTGGCCCCGCTGGGCCCGCAGCACCGGCAGCTCGCCGACCGCTTCGCTGGCCTGTTTCCGTCGCCCGGCGGCCTGTTCGCGCTGGACACCTGGACCGAGACGCCGTACGGCCCGGTGCCCGCGGACGCCGGCGGCTGGGCGGGCTGCCGCCTGGACACCGCCCGCGAGTACGGCTGGGGTCTGCTGGTCGAGGCCACCATCGAGTCGGTGGACCTCCCCCGGGACACACCCCCGTTGCTGCACTACCGGGGCCGCTACCACGACCTCCCCGGCTGACCCCTCGCGCCGACGATCATGAAGTTGGCCGCGTTCGGCGTCCGATTTGTCGCCGTCAACCTCATGATCGACGGGGCCGGGGTGACCGGTTAGCGGAGTGATGTGGGTCACTGGGCGCAGTGGGGGCGCCGTTCGGCGCAGCCGTCCGCCGCCCGGCGGCGGAGCCTTCCCGGGTCGGGAGCGCGCTCTCTACCGTGCGCGAAACTCCCCCACGCCTGCGAAGGTGGTGATCCACAGATGTCCACGGACACACCCGCGTCCGCACCCGCCGAGTCGGCGGCGGAACGGTACCTAGCCGTCCAGCGGTCGGACGAGTTCGCCGGGTTGCGTCGCGCGCTGCGCGGCTTCGTCTTCCCGATGACCGTCGCGTTCTTCCTGTGGTACGCGCTCTACGTCATCCTCTCCGCGTACGCGCGGGGATTCATGGGCACGAAGCTGATCGGCAACATCAACGTCGCCCTGGTCTTCGGCCTGCTCCAGTTCGTCTCCACGTTCCTCATCGCCTGGTTCTACTCGCGGTTCGCCAGCCGCCGGATCGACCCGGTCGCCGACCGGATCCGCGACGAGATGGGGGAGGTGACCCATGAACACGGTCCTCGCGGCTGAGGCGGGCAGCACCACCGCCCGGAACCTCACCATCACGCTGTTCCTGGTCTTCGTGGCGATCACGCTGGCGATCACCGTCTGGGCCAGCCGGCAGACAAAGACCGCCACCGACTTCTACGCCGGCGGCCGGTCCTTCTCCGGCTTCCAGAACGGCATGGCGATCGGCGGCGACTACATGTCGGCGGCGTCCTTCCTGGGCATCGCCGGAATCATCGCGCTCTACGGCTACGACGGCTTCCTCTACTCGATCGGCTTTCTGGTCGCCTGGCTGGTGGCGCTGCTGCTCGTGGCCGAGCTGCTGCGCAACTCCGGCCGGTACACGATGGCGGACGTCCTGGCGTTCCGGATGCGGCAGCGGCCGGTCCGGACCGCGGCGGCGGTCTCCACCATCACGGTGTCGATCTTCTACCTGCTGGCCCAGATGGTCGGCGCCGGCGCGCTCGTCGCCCTGCTGCTCGGCATCAAGCCGGGCACCACGTTCCTCGGCATGGACGCCGACACCGCCAAGGTCGCCACCATCATCATGGTCGGCGCCCTGATGATCATCTACGTGACCGTCGGCGGCATGAAGGGCACCACGTACGTCCAGATCGTCAAGGCGTTCCTGCTGATGGGCGGCGCGCTGGCGATGACGCTTCTGGTGCTCGCCAAGTACAAGTTCAACCTGTCCTCGCTGCTCGGCGACGCGGCCAGCGCCTCGGGCAAGGGAGCGGCGTTCCTCGAACCCGGGTTGCGCTACGGCGTGGAGACACCCGGCGACGCGCTGAAGACGTTCTACAGCAAGATGGACCTGCTCTCGCTGGGCATCGCGCTGGTCCTCGGCACGGCCGGCCTGCCGCACATCCTGATCCGCTTCTACACCGTGCCGACCGCGCGGGCGGCCCGGAAGAGCGTGCTCTGGGCGATCGGCATCATCGGCACGTTCTACCTGCTCACCCTGGCGCTCGGCTTCGGCGCGGCGGCGATCGTCGGCGGGTCGGAGATCACCGCACAGGACAAGGCGGGCAACACCGCGGCGCCACAGCTCGCCGAGAAGCTGGGGGAGCAGTTCCTCGGCGGGGACCTGGGCGGCGCGACACTGCTGGCGATCATCGCAGCGGTCGCGTTCGCCACGATCCTCGCGGTGGTCGCCGGGCTCACCCTGGCGTCGTCGTCCAGCCTGGCGCACGACTTCTACGCCAACGTGGTGAAGAACGGGCAGGCGTCGGAACGGCAGGAGGTGACCGTCGCCCGCATCTCCGCGCTGGTGATCGGCGCGGTCTCGATCGTCCTGTCGATCTACGCGCAGAACCTGAACGTGGCGTTCCTGGTCGCGCTGGCGTTCGCGGTCGCCGCGTCGGGCAACCTGCCGGCGATCCTCTACAGCCTGTTCTGGAAGCGGTTCAACACCTCGGGCGCGGTCTGGGCCATCTACGGCGGCCTGCTCGCCGCCGTGGTGCTCGTCTTCTTCTCGCCGGTTGTCTCCGGCGCGCCGACGGCGATGTTCCCCGACCACGACTGGCAGTGGTTCCCGCTGTCGAACCCGGGCATCATCTCGATCCCGTTCGGCTTCCTGTGCGGCTGGCTCGGCACGATCCTGTCCAAGGAGAGCGACGAGGAGAAGTACGCGGAGCTGGAGGTGCGCTCGCTCACCGGAGCCGGCGCGCACTGATCACCACGGTCGAGCGGGGCCCCTGCCTTACGCGGGGGCCCCGCCTCGCGTGTATAGGCTGACCGCCATGAAGGTCGCTCCCCGCTTCGGTACCGGACACCGCATCCTCGTCACCGGCGGCGCCGGTTTCGTACCGTCCCACCTGGTCGACCGGCTCGTCGAGCGCGGCTGCGACGTCGTGGTGCTGGACAACTTCGTCACCGGGTCCAAGGACAACGTGGCCCACCTGCTGGACAAGCCGACCTTCACGCTCGTCGAGGCGGACATCTCTGACGGCCTGCCGCAGCACCCGGCGATGGCCGAGCGGTTCGACGCGATCCTGCACATGGCGTCCCCGGCCAGCCCCACCGACTTCGAGAAGCTTCCGGTGGAGATCCTCCGGGTCGGCTCGGTGGCCACGCTGGCTCTGCTGGAGCGGGCCACCGACGACGGCACGCGGTTCCTGATGGCCTCCACCTCCGAGGCGTACGGCGACCCGAAGGAGCACCCGCAGCGGGAGACGTACTGGGGCAACGTCAACCCGATCGGCATCCGGAGCGTCTACGACGAGGCGAAGCGCTTCTCCGAGGCGGCCACCATGGCCTACCACCGGAGCCGGGGCACCGACACCGCGATCGTGCGGATCTTCAACACGTACGGCCCGCGGATGCGCCCGGACGACGGCCGGGCCATCCCGACGTTCATCTCCCAGGCGCTGCGCGGCGAGCCGATCACTGTGCACGGCACCGGCAACCAGACCCGTTCGATCTGTTACGTCGACGACCTGGTGCGCGGCATCCTGCTGCTGCTCGACTCGACCGAGACCGGGCCGATCAACTGCGGCACCGAGCACGAGATGTCGATGCGGCAACTGGCCGAGACGATCGTGTCACTCACCGGAAGCACGTCCGAGGTGAGCTACATCACTCGCGCCTCGGACGACCCGGAGATGCGCCGCCCGGACCTGACCCTCGCCCGCGAACTGCTCGGATACGAGCCGAGCGTCACGCCCGAAGACGGCCTCCGACGCACGATCGAGTACTTCCGCGGGCGTCTCGGGTACTGAACCCGCCGGGGACGCGGCTGACATCGGGGCGCGTACGAGGGCGTCGGTGGCCGGGCCGACCTACCCTCGGTTACATGTCAGCGACCTCGTCTGCCGGCGCCCCGCTCCCCCGACACCTGAACCGGGGCGCGGGCCGCGCCGCGGTTCCCGGCTCCGGCCGCGGCGCCACCGGGCGCGCCCGCCCCTCGGAAGCCACGTGGTACCCCGCACACGACGAGGCGCCCCGCTCCGGCGGTCCCGGCGGCCCGGCCGGGCCGACCGGTCCCGGTGGTCCGGGCGGCGGCGGTCCGGGTGGGTCCGGCCGGCGCGGTCCCCGGCCGCGCTGGGGGCGCATCGGTCTGGTGGCGGGTGTCGCGGTGCTGGTGCTGGCGCTGCTCGGCGGCCTCGGCGCCTGGTTCTACGCCCGCAACCTTGACGACGACCTGGCGCGCACCGATCCGTTCGCCGGGATCACCGGCGGGCGGCCGGCCAAGCAGGTCGAGGGCGCGTTCAACATCCTGCTCGTGGGCAGTGACTCGCGGGATCCGGACGCCCCGGTCGACGGCTCCGGCAAGTGGCGCGCGGACACCGTGATCGTCATGCACATCCCCGCCGACCACAAGAGCGCATACCTGGTCTCGGTGCCGCGTGACCTGTACGTGCCGATCCCGGAGAGCGCCGGCGCATCCTGCGACTCCGGCTCGCGCAACAAGATCAACGCGGCGTTCGCGTTCGGCGGCCTGCCGCTCGCGGTGAAGACCGTGGAGTGCTTCACCGACGTACGGATCGACCACGTGATGGCCATCGACTTCGGCGGTTTCAAGGAGGTCACCGACGCCCTGGGCGGGGTCGACCTCAAGGTGGAGCGGACCATCACCTCGATCCACAAGCCGTACCGGACGTTCACCAAGGGTGTGAACCACATGAACGGCGCCGAGGCGCTGGACTGGGTCCGGCAGCGCAAGCAGTTCCCGGACGGCGACTTCGCCCGGATGCGGCACCAGCAGGAGTTCCTGAAGGCGCTGATGGACAAGGCGGCCAGCACCGGGACGCTCACCAACCCGAAGAAGTTGAACGACTTCCTCAAGGCGGTGACCGCCGCCGTCACGGTCGACCAGGGATTCTCGTTGACCGACATGGCAGTGCAGTTCCGCAGCCTGCGGGGCGAGAACCTGACGTTCGTCACCAGCCCGCACCTGGGCGGCCAGACCATCGACGGCCAGTCGGTGGTGGTCTCCGACCGGGAGAAGGCGCTGGCGATGTACAAGGCCATCGCCGCGGACCGGATGGCCGAGTGGATGCAGGCCAACAAGAAGGGTTCGGGCGACAACGCGGGCGGCTGACGGTGACCGGGATTGACCATCCATCGAAATATCTAATACTGTCGCTCTCGTCCGTACGGCGCACGGGGGTCGCCGAGGTTTGCTGAGAGCTTGACTCGCGTACGACCCCTGCATCCATGCTGAGGTAGGGAGAACGATGCAAGCCTTGCTGCGTAAAGTACTACGGGTAGCGGCCGTCGCCACGCTTCTGTCCGGCGGCGCTGTGGCGCTCACCGCCGCGCCTGCACAGGCAGCCGCGCTGAACTGCCCATATCCGTACGCCTGCTTGTACAACCTCGACAACCAGTTGATCCACAAGTACCAGGTCGTCACGTCGGGTTTCCAGTCCACCGGCGGGGACATCGACCTCGGCGTTAACAGCCGCAACGACGATGTCGTCTACATCCGCTACACGAACGGCGGCATCAAGTGCATGCCGGCCGGCAAGCCCAACAACATCTACGACGTCGGCTACTACGGCATCGCCAACGGCATTCGCATCGACTCCGCATCCAGCTGCGCGTACCAGCAGATCCCACTTAAGAGCCGGTGACGTCGACGCCGGTCTCGGTGCAGGCCGCCGGGACCGGCAACCCGTGGGGTGACATCAACCACCGAACGGGCAATTGACGCCATCCTTTCGGGTCGACCCCTTCAGCGAGTCCAGCAGCGGCGGGAATTGTTCCTACGCGAGGTCGCAGAAATGAGAACCAGTACGTAAAGTGGTCCCGCCCCCGATCACCGAGCTGGAGCACGCATGTCGGTCCAGACCAGCCGTCGCCCGCAGTCACCGGCACCCGGATCATCCGGGCGGGTCCCTCCGGTCATCCCCACACAGCCCGGTTCCGGCGGTCGCGGTCCCGGCGGTGGCAAGAAGAAGCGCACCAAGCGCAAGGACCCGCTCTGGGCGAAGCTCACGCTGGTGCTCGGCGCCGTGCTGATGGTGACCAGTGGTGTCGCGATCGTCGGCAGCAAGGCGGTCATCGGCCAGGCCACCAGCAACATCGCCCAGCGCAATCTTCTCGGCGAAGCGGGCAAGACCGAGGCTGAGGGCGGCAACAGCCTCGAAGGCCCGATCGACATGCTGCTGCTCGGCGTGGACGCGCGGGCCCGCTGGGCCGCCGACGACGTCCGGTCGGACACGATCATCGTGTTGCACATCCCGGCCAGCCACGACCAGGCCTACCTGATCTCGATCCCTCGGGACACCGAAGCCCGCATCCCGGCGTATGAGAAGAGCGGCTACCGAGGTGGCGTCGACAAGATCAACGCTGCCTTCTTCCACGGCGCGCAGAACGGCGGTGGCTGGGAGGGTGGTGCCCAGCTCATGGCCAAGACGATCAAGGGCATGACCGGCATCAGCTTCGACGGCGCCGCGATCATCAACTTCGGCGGCTTCAAGAACGTCATCGACGCGATCGGCACAGTCAACATCTGTGTGACCCAGGACGTCTCTTCGCTGCACATGTCGTACGTCGACGGCAAGCCGATGTGGAACGCGGACGCCAAGAAGACCGGCAAGAGGATGAAGCCGGTGAGCTACAAGAAGGGTTGCCAGGAGATGGAGGGGTGGCAGGCGCTGGATTACTCCCGGCAGCGCAAGACACTCCGCAACGGCGACTACGACCGGCAGCAGAATCAGCAGCAACTGATCAAGGCGATGGCGAAGAAGGCGAGCCAGGGCGGGACGTTGACCAACCCGATCAAGCTGAACGCGCTGATCAAGGCGGCCGGCAAGGCGTTCGTCCTGGACACTGGCGGTGTGTCGATCGAGGACTTCATCTTCACCATGAAGGGTGTGACCGGCAACGATTTGGTCATGCTCCGCACCAACGGCGGCACCTTCAACGGCAACGGCAACCGGGAGATCCTCAACGAGGTCAGCATGGACATGTTCAGGGCGGTCAAGAACGACAAGCTGGCCGAGTTCGTGGTGAACAACCCGGACGTCCTCTCCACCCGGAAATGACCCGCTGACCTGCGCGAAAGCGATACCGGTCGGCCGATCCCCCCGTAGCCTGACGTGAGCGGGTCTCATGTCGCGGCTACGGGGGGATCGTCACGTCCAGGCCAGCACGGAACCGACGCGGGCGGGGTGGACCCGCCCGCTGGGCCCGGTTCCTGCTCGGCACCGGGCTCGTCCTGGTCCTGCTCGCCACGCTCGGCGTCGCCGGGCTGCACTGGCTCACCTCGCGCTACGACCGCACCGTGGCCAAGGAGCAACTGCTCGACCCGGCCGCCCGCAACAAGCGGACGGACCTGGACGGCGCGCTCAACTACCTGCTGATCGGCTCCGACCACCGGCCCGGCGCGAACCCGGAGGACCAGCGCTCCGACAGCATCCTGATCGTGCACGTACCGGCCGGGATGCGGCAGGCGTACCTGATCTCCGTGCCGCGCGACCTGCTGGTGGCGCTCCCCGCGGCACCGGGCTTCCCCGGCGGCCAGGACAAGGTCAACGCCGCGTACGAGCACGGCGGCGGCGGTGAGGGCGGCGCGCGGCTGCTCAGCACCACCCTGAACCGGCTCACCGGGGTCCGCTTCGACGGCGCCGCACTCGTCGACTTCTCCGGCTTCAAGGAGGTGATCGACCAGCTCGGCGGCATCCGGATGTGCGTGGACACGCCGGTGCGCTCGATCCACACCCGGTACCAGTTCGAGGCCGGCTGCCAGCGGATGGACGGCGCGCGGACGCTCGACTACGTGCGGCAGCGCTACGACCTGCCCGGTGGCGACTTCGACCGGCAGCGGCACCAGCAGCAGATGCTGCGGGCGGTGCTCGACCGGGCGGGCGAGACGCGGCTGCGCAGCGACCCGGTCAAGCTGGACCGCGTGCTGCGGGCGGCCGGCGGGGCGCTGACCGTGGACACCAACGGCGTACCCCTGGACGAGCTGTTGTTCGCGCTGCGCGGCCTGCCCGCGGACGCCCTGCGCGGGGTCCAGGTGCCCTCCTACCCGCAGACCATCGACGGCGTCTCGTACGTGGTGCTGGACAACGGCGGCGGCGGGCTGTTCACCGCGCTGCGCGACACGCGCGTACCGGAATGGGCCGGCGCCAACCCGCGCTGGGTCAACCGGCTGTGAGCGCCGTGGGCGACTAGGCTTGGTTACCGTGTTCGGAGCCTCACTACCCAGCGTGCCCGCGTCGGCCGTGCCCGACGACGTCTACCTGCTCGACGTCCGCGAGGACGACGAGTGGGCCGCCGGCCACGCGCCGGCCGCCCACCACCTGCCGATGACCGAGCTGCCCGCCCGGATCGCCGAGATCCCACAGGACCGCGACGTGGCGGTGATCTGCCGCTCGGGCGGCCGGTCCGCCCAGGTGGTCGGCTACCTCATGCGCAACGGCTGGGACCAGGTGCGCAACGTCGACGGCGGGATGGGCGACTGGGCCGCCGCCGGCCGTCCGGTGGTCACCGACGACGGACAGCCGGGCCGGGTCGCCTGAGTCGGTGACGCGGCCATGACCGTCCCCCTGGTCTTCGCCCATCGCGGCGCCTCGTACGACCTGCCGGAACACACGCTCGCCGCCTACCTGCGCGCCCTCGACGAGGGCGCGGACGGGCTGGAGTGCGACGTCCGGCTGACCCGTGACGGGCATCTGGTCTGCGTGCACGACCGCCGGCTGGACCGCACCAGCAACGGCCGCGGGCTGGTCAGCGCGCGGACGCTCGCCGAACTGGAGGCGCTGGACTTCGGCTCCTGGCACCGGGCCGCGACGCTCGCCGAGGACGACGCGCCGCTGGACGAGTCGCACACCCGGCTGCTCACGCTGGAGCGGCTGCTCGACGCGGTGCTGGCCGCCGGGCGGTCGGTCCGGCTGCTGATCGAGACCAAGCATCCGTCCCGCTACCGGGGCGAGGTCGAGCGCCGCCTGGTCGAGATGCTGCGCCGGTACGGGCTGGCCGAGCCCCGCCCGGACCATCCCGTCCAGGTGACGGTGATGTCGTTCTCGCCGCTCGCCGTACGCCGGGTCCGGGAACTCGCCCCGGCGCTGCCCACCGTGCTGCTGCTGGAGATGCTGCCGCGTCTGCTGCCGCTGGGCCGGCTGCCGTTCGGCAGCCGGATCGCCGGCCCGGGTGTGGACCTCGTCCGGGCCCGCCCGCGGCTGGTGCCCGCGCTGCGCGCCGCCGGCAACTCGGTGTACGTCTGGACCGTCAACGAGCCGGAGGACCTGGAACTCGTGCTCGAAGCCGGCGTGGACGGGGTGATCACGGACCGGCCGGCCCACGCGCTGGCCCGGTTGGGCCGGTGAGTCCCGTCGATCGGTACCGGGGACGGTCGACCGGCCGGGGGTGTCACGGACGCGGGCGGCGCGGCACACTCGGGACATGCCGGAGCGAACCGACTACCCCGCCTTCATCGCCGGCCACACCGCAGTGATCAACATGATCAACTCGGGCGAGTCAGGTCTCGCCGTGCTCACCCGCCTGCTCCGCGAGGTCGAACCGGCGGTCGGCGCCGCCGGTCTGGTCTTCGTGGAGTTCACCCCGGCCGGGGGACGGGTGATCGCGGCGACCGGCAGCGCCGAGTTCGTCCTCGGCCGCCCGCTGCCCGCCACCGACCCCGCCACCGTCTGCCTGCTCGCCGGCCCGCCGGTGCGGGAGGTCCGGGTCGACGCGATCCCGGGCGCGCTCGCCGTCGAGGTCGCCGGCCGGGGCCTCTGCCGGATGATCGTGGCACGTGCCGAGGTCGGCGGGCTGACAGTCGGCAGCCTGCACGCGCTCTACCCGCTGGGCGAGCCGCTGCAACCCTCGCAACGTGCCGTCATCGGCTACATCGCCGCCTGCATCGCCCACATGTACGGCGACCAGACCGGCCTGCCCGTACACGGGGACGGCCCGGTCGTGGCGGCGCTCGCCGACGGCCTCGCGGTGGTGGACCGGGACGGACGTGTCCGGCTCTGGAACCCGGCCGCGGTCGAGGTGACCGGCCGGCCGGCGGACGAGGCGTTGAGCCGGCCGCTGCCGTTCCCGCTGCCGCCACCCGGCCAGGTGCTCGACCACCGGCTGCCGGACGGCCGCTGGCTGCGGATCACCTCCGGCGAACTGCCCGGACCGAACGCGCTGCGCGTGGTCAGCTTCCGCGACACCACCGACCAGCAGCGGCGCGACCACGACCGGGACCTGTTCGTCGCGGTGACCAGCCACGAGCTGCGGACGCCGGTCACCGTCATCAAGGGGTACGCGGACACGCTCACCGACCACTGGGACTCGCTGAGCGACGGCGACCGCAGGCAGGCCGCCCGGATCATCGGCCAGCGCGCCAACGAACTGGCCCGCCTGGTGGACCGGCTGCTGACCGCCGCCACGGAGAACCGTCCCGGTGGCGAACCGGCCGCGCCGTTCGACCTGGTCGACGCGTTACGCGCGGCGGTGGTGGACCTGCCGGCGGACGTCCGGCACCGGGTCGTGCTCGACCTGCCCGGCGACCTGCCCAAGGCGCTCGGCGACCGGCACAGCCTCGCCACGGTGCTCACCGAACTGGGCACCAACGCCGGGAAGTACTCGCTGCCGGACACGCCGATCGAGATCACCGCCGAGGCGAACGAGCGGACCGTCTCGTTCCGGGTGGCCGACCGGGGCATCGGCATCCGGCCGGAACACGTGGAGCGGGCCTTCGACCGGTTCTGGCAGGGGGAGTCCGGCGACCGCCGCCGGTATCCCGGCGCCGGGCTCGGTCTCTATCTCGTCCGCCAGATCGTTGAACAGCAGAATGGATGGGTATCCCTCCGGCCCAGAGCCGGTGGCGGTACGGTCGCAGAGGTGCGGCTGCCCCGGGGTTGACCGGGGCGCTCACGGGCGGGGAAGGAACGACGTGTCGACTGGTCCGGCCGAACGGTCGTGGTGCGTGGTGGTGTCCCACGACCCCACCGGCGCGCGCCTGGCCCGGCACCGGCTCGCCGACGAGCTGACCGGTGTCGTACCCCCGGTCCTGGTGGCCGACCTGGTCGCGGTCCTCGCCGAACTGGTCGGCAACGCGGTCCGGCACGCCGACGCCCTGCCCGGCGGCGTCGTGCGGGTCGCCTGGCGGCTGCGCCCGACCGAGCAGGGGCCGAGCGTCGAACTCCGGGTCACCGACGGCGGATCAGGCGCCGGCCCGTGCATGCGTACCGCCTCGCCGGACGCGGCGGACGGGCGAGGGCTGCACATCGTCGCCGGGCTCGCCAGCGGCTGGGGCGTGGAGCGCGACGGCCTGGGCCAGAGCGTGTGGGCGCGGTTCGACCCGGTCCCGGCGCAGCGGACCGACCTGGTCGCGGCCGGCTGACCGACGCGGCGGGCGGGTCCGGCCCCCACCGCCGAGACCCGGCCTCTAGGCTGTCTCGCCATGAGCGAGCGGAGCGGAGCGGGCGCATGAGCAAGCGTCGGAAGAACCAGCGGGCCGGCGAGGCCACCCCGAAACGGGAGAAGGTGCGCGACGTCTTCGTGCCCCGGCCGTTCGAGGGCCTGACGGACGAGCCGGAGTGGATCGCCCTGCGCGAGCTGGTCCCGGCCGCGTCCGCGCCGCTGCGGCTGACCCCGGAACTGATCGAGGAGTACGGCGACCGGCCGGTCACGCTGGCCACCGTGCTGCCGATGGCCGCCCCGGCGATGACCAAGCCCGACGGGCGGGTCTTCATCGGCCTGCAACGGCACCAGCAGTCCGGCGACGTCTCCCGTGACCTGGCCGACGCGCTGATCTCCGCGCTGCGCACCGAGCCGGGCGGCCAGGTGAGCGTGCCGCCGCTGCCCGGGCCGGGCCCCCGCCTCCAGGACATCCTGGTGGACGGCCCGCTGGAGATCACCATGCACGACGGGTTCGACTTCTGGCTCGACCCGGGCGCCGCCGACGACCCGAACGTCCAGGCGTCCCTGGAGCGGGCCAACTCGGCGATCTACCCGACCGTCAAGCTGGCCGCCGCGCCGGCCGCGTACTGGTGTCAGGTGCCGGAGAAGGCCCACGTGCGCCTGGTCCTGCCGGAGGACGAGGACGCCGCGCTGGACGCGCTGTCCCGGCTCGCCGCGGCGGGCGCGCTGACGCTCGGCGACGACACGAAGTTCGCGGGCATGTTCCGGGCGCACGGGCGCCTCGCGCCGGTCTGGGACCTGCCGGAGGACACCCCGGCCGCCGAGTGGGAGGCGCCGGTGGCGGAGTTCGCCAAGCGCTACGCCGAGGCGGTCGCGGAGCGGGAGCCGCTCGACGCGGCCAGCCGCCGGGCCCGCCAGGGCCTGCTCGGCCGGCAGCTGACGCTGCGCTGACGTCTCCGGGTCAGGCGGCCCCGCCCTTCTCCCGCACCAGCGGGCAGGACATGCAGCGCGGGCCGCCCCGCCCGGAGCCCAGCTCCGACCCGGCGATGGCGATCACCTCGATGCCGGCCCGTTCCAGTTGCGCGTTGGTCTCCACGTTGCGCTCGTAGCCGACGCACAGCCGGGGCGCGATCGCGAGCGTGTTGTTGCCGTCGTCCCACTGCTCGCGTTCGGCGGTGACCGGGTCGAGGCCGGTGTCGATCACCCGGAGCTGGTCGAGGTCCATCGCGTCGGCGGCGGCCCGCAGGAACGGCGCCGGCCCGTCGACCCGCAGGTCGTCGCCGTCCGCGCCGGCGATGACCGTGTACGCGGACATCTGGTCGGCGACGTTCGCGTACATCAGCACGGCGTCGACGTCGACCATGGTGCAGATCGTGTCCAGGTGCATGGTGGCGCGTTCCTGCGCGATCGGCACCACCAGGATGGTGTGCGCCAGCCCGGCCGCGAACACCTGCCGGGCCAGCCGTTCCGCGCCGGCCGGGGTGGTGCGTTCGCCGACGCCGACGGCGAGCACGCCCGGCGCGAGCAGCAGCACGTCGCCGCCCTCCAGGTGCTCCAGCCGGGGGTGGTAGACGAACTCGGTGCCGACGAAACGCGGGTGGTAGCGGTAGATCGCGTCGGTGAGCGTGGTCTCCCGCCGCCGGGCCGGCATGGCCAGGCTGGTCACACCGACCCGGTCGCCGATCCAGACCGACGAGTCGCGGGTGAACAGCAGGTTGGGCAGCGGATCGATGACGAAGTCGTGCCGGTCCATGAGCGTCCAGACCAGACCGCCGGGGCGGTCGGCGCCGATCCGCAGTTCCTCGTGGGCGAGCCCGGCGGTGAGCACGTCGGCCAGTCCGGCCGGGTCGAGGTACGCCAGATGGTCGGCGACCCGGCGTCGCAGCGTGTGGCCGAGCCGGCGGGACCGCAGCACCCGGTCGGTCAGCTCGGCCCGGGCGTCCGCCACGGCGAGCGTCTCGACCAGCAGGTCGGCCAGGTAGAGCACCTCGACCCCGCGGGACCGCAGCGCCGCCGCGAACGCGTCGTGCTCCTCCTGCGCGCGTCCCACCCATGGGATAGCGTCGAAGAGGAGACTGTCGTTGTTCCGCGGGGTGAGGCGGGCCAGTTCCGGTCCCGGGCGGTGCAGCAGCACCGTCCCGAGGCGGGCGACTTCGCTGTCCACATAGTGGGTCACTCCCGCAGCCTAGGGCAGGCTTGCGCACCATCCGGAAAAGAAGTGTGGATGAATATGGCATTCATCCACACTCACTCCGGCGGTCCAACTTGCCGAGCCCCCGGGTGCGCAACGTAGGGTAGTGGAGACATAACTTCGAGAGACCTTTTGCCGGAGGTCGCGATGACTGTCTTTCCCGCTCGTCGAGCCGTACCGAGCAGGGCACTGCCGCCCCGCACGGTGCCGCACTCCCGGGTCGAGCCCACCTCGGTGCTCGAGCCGGCCCGACCGACTCCATTGGAGTGGGCCCGGCGTCGCCGGGCGGAGCGGGGGGCCCGCCGGTTGGAAGCGGCAGGGGCCCGCGCCCTGGGCCAGCTCGACCATCTCGGTCCCGCGTGGCACGTCATCGAGTGGCCCCGGACGGACCCGGCGGACATGCTGCTCGACCGCGGTCGCGACGACCGGGCCGGGTTCCTGGCCATCGGTCCGAGCGGTCTGTTCGCTGTCACCATCGCCGACCACGGCCGGGCCCGCGTGCTCGTGGCCGGAGACGTGGTCCAGATCAACGGCAAGCGCCCGCCGTACGTGGCGGAGGCGCGCCGGGACGCCAAGCGGGCCAGCAAGGCCCTCTCCGACGCGGTCGGCCTGCCGATCCCGGTGACCCCGGTGCTGACGTTCGTCGGCTCCGGGGTGATCAGCGTCTACGGCCTGCCGAAGGACTGCCTCATGGCCACCCACCGGGAGCTGGACCGCCTGCTCGTGGCCGGTGGGAACCGGATCAGCCCGGCCACCGCCGAGAAGCTCTCCCGCGTCGCGCAGGCGCCGGCGACGTGGTTCAACGGCACGTACCGTCCAACCGCCGACTACCGGTGGTATGACGAGGGCCGAACGGCCGCTGACAAGCAGGCCGCCCGCCGGTAACGTCTCCGGCGACGCCACGCGGCCCACGGCACCGCCCCGACTGGTTCCGTCGGTCCGCGCCGTCGCCGGCCGCCCGGCAGCCGATGCTTCCGCCGCACCGACCGGCTAGCGTGGACAGACCGTCGGTGTACATAGGAGGCGCGGTGGCCCACGTCGAACTCTCACTCTCGGAAGTGTTCGCGCCCGCGGCATCCACCGAGCAGGAGTCCGACAACTTCGGGCAGTGGTCCGGCATGGTCTCCCGGGCCGCCGAGCCGTGCCTGCTGATCGACGCCGGCACCACTGTCGTGGCGATCTCCTCGTCCGGCTGCGACCTGCTCTGCCTGGGCGCCCCGGAGGACGTGATCGGTCTGCCGCTGCTGGAGGGCGGCCTGCGCCTGGTCGACTTCACGGCGAGCCCGAGCGAGCTGACCGAGCAGGAGACCGACAAGATCCCGCCGCTGCTCGCGCTGCACTCCGGGCGGCTCGCCCGCGGCCTGCTGCGGGTTCAGGGGCCCGGCTCCGACGCCGGCCGGACGGTCGACGCCATCTCCACGCCGGTACTCACCGACGGCGCGGTGGCCGGCTCGCTCACCTTCCTCTCCGCGGTCTGACCCGCGACGAGACCCGGCGCCCTTCACCCCGGGCCGGTCATCCTCCTACGATGGCCTCGGCCCCACCACACGACGACATCCCTCGATGCCCGAGGACGCCCCCGTGCCCCGCACCCCACGCC